>WQSA01000241.1 GCA_009788135.1 Candidatus Fibrimonadales bacterium | reverse complement strand
ACGCAACCAGCGGGAGTAGCTCAGCTGGTAGAGCGCTAGCTTCCCAAGCTAACGGTCGCGGGTCCGAATCCCGTCTCCCGCTTAGAACCTTTTAGGAGAAAGTAACATGGCTGCAAAAAAAAGCGCAAAAGCAAAGAGTGTCAAGATACAAGGCCGCAATTATGGCTATTTTGACGATGCCAACAAGGAATACGTTCTGTGCAATCCCGCTACGCCAATAAAATGGTGCAACTATGTGGGCACGCTTGGTTTTGGCGGCATCATAGATACCACAGGCGGAACAGTGCTTTGCAAAGGCGATCCGGCTCTTAACCGCATAACCAAATATATAAGCCAAATGCCAGCCAGCGATTTCAAAGGCAGCACAATTTATCTCCGCATAAAAGACAAAGACTCATATAGAATAGTGTCTCCTTTTGTCGCTCCAACTTGCACAATCTGGGATAAATGGGAATGCCGCATTGGGCTTTCATATACAACCTGGGTTGCCGAAGGCTTTGGGGTTAGAGTCAAAATAACCGTTTTTGTTCCGTCTAAAAGCTCTACCTTNATTCAGGACATNTCCGTTCAGAATATTTCCGGCAGAAGCTTGGAAGTTGATGTTGTGCCNGTTTACGAGTTCAGCCATTTCGATGCGCTAAANCAGTTGACCAATGCAGACTGGGTTCCGCAAACAATGACTGTTGAAGCTCACAAGGAAAAAAGCGGACACGTTATTTTAGAGCAATACGCTTTTATGAAAAAGAAATACGAAGTCAATTATTTCACCGCTAATGAACCTGCAGATAGCTTTGACGGCGACCGCAGAGCATTCCTCGGATATAATGAAATTATGGGCTGGTCTTGCCCCAGCGCAATCTACAAAGGCAAGCTTACGAACAGCACCGCTTTGAGAGGCGACAACATCGCTGCCCAAATGTTCAAATTCAAACTCGCCGATAAAAAAACAGGCCGCGTTGCAACTCAGCTCGGCAAGCAAAAAAGCATAGCAGCGGCAATGCCGGAAATCAAAAAATATCGCAATCTCAAAAATATTGATAAAGCATTTGCTGAATTGGCCGCTTTCTGGACTCATTACCTCAGCGCATTGCATGTAAAAACTCCGGATGCAAGCTTTAATTCCATGGTGAATATTCATAATCCACGTCAGTGCCATACCACAAAGAATTGGAGNCGTTATCTGAGCCTNTATCAGCTCGGCTTTGGAAGCGATCGCGGAATAGGNTATCGAGATTCTAGCCAGGATTTGCTCGGCGTTATGAGCCATATGCCCGAAGAAGCTCGTGTTTTGGCAGAAAATCTGCTCTCCGTTCAATTGGAAAATGGCAATGCAATGCACCAGTATTTCCCAAGCACTATGGAAGCAAACGAAGGCGATTCCCGTGAAAAGGAAGACCGTCCGAAATACTATGGCGATGATCATCTGTGGATTGTTTTGACCGTAGCTTCTTATTTAAAAGAAACAGGAAATTTGAAATTCCTTCAAAAAACAATTCCTTTCTACAACAAAAAGAAAGAACTCGGCAAAAGAGAAAAAGCCACTGTTTTGGAGCATTTAAAGAGAAGCCTTGCCTTCACGCATAAAGATTGCGGCAAACANGGCATTCCGCACTTGGGCTTTGCCGATTGGAANGACACTGTTAATTTGCCAACAGGCGCAGAGTCTCTGTTCAATGCAAATCTCTTTGCGAAAGCATTGCTGGAAATGATTGATATATGCGAAGCGATTAAAGATAAAAAGCTCGTTGCGCAATACCACGCATGGTACGCAGAAATCAAAGCCAAGGTGAACAAAGTTGCTTGGGATGGCAAGTGGTATGTGCGCTGGTTTGACGAAAAGGGCAAAGCTCTTGGCTCAAGCAAAAATGCTGTTAATAAAATAGATTCTCTTGGCCAGAGCTGGCCTGTTATTAGCGGAGTTGCAACAGAAGAGCGTGCAAAGCAGGCTTTGGACAGCGTTTACAAATATCTCAACACCAAAAATGGAATCAAGCTTTCCTGGCCTGGCTATGATGGTTTTGACCCTCATGTTGGCGGAGTTTCAACTTATCCTCCTGGAGCTAAGGAGAACGGCGGAATCTTTTTGCATGCAAATCCGTGGATTATGATTGCAGAAACGATAGTCGGCAATGGCAACAGGGCATTCCAGTATTACAATCAGATTAATCCCGCTGCGAAAAACAACGGCTTGATAGACGAATTTGAGTCTGAGCCTTATTGCTATCCGCAGAACATTTTGGGCGATGAGCACGAGCAGTTCGGTTTGGGTCGCAATGCTTGGCTAAGCGGAACGAGTTCCTGGACATATCAAGCTGCGACTCAATACATTTTGGGTGTAAAAGCGACATTTGATGGTTTGTCAATCAATCCTTGCATTCCAAAAGAGTGGAAAGAATTCAGCGTAATCCGCAAATTCCGTGGCGCAGTCTATGCGATTCATGTAAAGAATCCCAAAGGCGTGAGCAAGGGAGTTAAGAGCATAACCATTGACGGCAGGGAAATAAAAGGTCATGT
>WQSA01000240.1 GCA_009788135.1 Candidatus Fibrimonadales bacterium | reverse complement strand
AAAAATTTCTGCATTCTTTTGGTGAGTGACAATTACGCTAGTTTAGACATAATAAACAGCGTATTGTCTTCTTATTATAACGTTAAAATGGCAACTTCCATAGANGAAGCTTTAATTCTGCTNAAAGTAACTGAGATGAACCTTGTGATTCTCGATTCTGCCAGCCACAGCAAAGAATGTTCCGAATTTTTGACCGCAATAAAATCTTCCGAAGAGACAATGCGAATACCTGTGATTTTAATCGGGGATTCAAGCAATCCGGAACACGAAGAATACGCTTTTGCCCTTGGCGTGGCAGATTACATAAGCAAGCCTCTGCGCTCCTCAATAGTGAAAGTTAGAGTAAACAATCAAAGGTTGATTGTCAGGCAAATAAAAGCCATAGAAGAGCTTGGGTTGCAAGATCCCCTGACAGGCGTTGCCAACAGACGCGGTTTTGACAATCGTCTTCATTTGGAATGGTTGAGAGCCGTGAGAGACAAGACAACCCTGAGCCTAGCCATTGCAGACATAGACTACTTCAAAGCGTATAACGACGAATACGGCCATGTTCAGGGCGACGTCCTTTTGCTGGCGCTTGCAAAGCAATTCGTCGCCATGCTTAGAAGGCCCGCAGATTTCGTGGCTCGCTGGGGAGGAGAGGAGTTTGTGATAATGCTTCCGAATACGAGTCTCGAAGGAGCAGTTGAACATTCGGAAGAAATTCGCACTGCCGTGCAAGCAATGATTATACCAAACCTGCCAGCCGCAACCATAAGCATTGGTATAGCTTCAATAGCCCCTACTACACGCTCCTCTATAGAAGATTTCTTCAAATCGGCAGACAAAGCCCTTTACCAGGCCAAGAATTCAGGAAGAAACAGGGTCTGCAGCATTAGTTGCGTCAGTTGATTCAGGCTCGGTTTCCTCTGCGACAGTGCCTTCTCCGATTTTTGCTTCTCTGACTTCAACGTCTTTTCTTTCCCACAAATTCAATTGCATGGGAGGAATTCTTTCGCCTACTTTGTTGTAAATCAAAACAATGGCAGGGCGATTCTGCTCCTTGGAATTTGAACGCATCACTATTCCTACATAGCCTGTTAGCTCATCGTTTTCTGATGAAGTGACCATTATGCGATCGCCAGAGCTATATACGGGAATCATGGAGAGCAGAATGTCAACAATGGAGGAATTCAACTTTGCGAAAGAAAGCCGCACCAAAAATTTTATGCTGCCTATAGGCGTTTGAGCCATAACGCCAGGAGGCGGAGCTATAAGGGAGATATAGTCCAAGGCGACTGCGGCAATTTCTGCATACCGGTTTATTGTGCCTTTGGCAGCTGGTCCTGTAACGCGTATCGGCGGTTTATTGTTGCCGGTCAGTTTGCGCGGGTATCCGCCTCCATCCTGCCGCTCATGATGTTGCAGAGCTACATTTGCGCAAATCAGCGAAACATTGCATATACGCAAAAGGTCAAAACCATAATCAGTATGTTTTTTTCTTAGCTCCAATTCTTCCAAAGACAGCTTTGCAAGAGGGTTTAAAAGATGGTCCGGCAAAAGCATATAGCCTATGTCCATGAGCAAAACTGCAAAAATCATGTCTTCAATTTCATCTGGCGTATAATTGTAGCGTTTGGCAAGCAGTGCCGCAACAACAGCGCAGTCCACGGACTGCTGCTGGTAAAAGTTCCCAAGGGAACGGGAGCCCATTATGTGCAAAAGCGAGGGGTCAGACTTTTTAAGCTCTTGGTAAATATCTGCGGCGACCTTTTTAAAAGCGGTTATTTTAAACGCCTCTTTCAACTCTTCCGGCTTGCTCAGTATTTGCTCCGGAGAAGGCGGCTGTTCTTCGGTATTGCCTTGCACAAACCCGACTTTTGCCCGGAATTCCAGCACTGTTTTTCTCAGCAAAAGAACGCACTGGTTTATTATAACTTCCGAAACCAAGTCCTCTTTTTCCAGATCTTCCAGCCCTTCTTCCTGCACCCAAATCTTGTCTATGCCAATATCCTTGAGCTTTACACTAACATCTGAGGTCATCCTATAACCCGCAGAAAGCATTATTTCACCTGTATCGCGATAAATGCTTTTCGCAAGAACATGCCCAGTTCTGAGCTCTTTTAGTGCTATTTGAAGCATAGGAGATAGGAATATAGAAAATACCTGAACCGAAATTCTCAGAATTTGAAAAGTCAAAAAAAGCAGAGCTTGCGCCCTTGGGTTGGGAATTTTATATATTATTAGTGGCGGCGGCAGGCGTTTCGGACGTTAATACTGCGGGGTGGTTTCCACCATGTCCAGTTCCCGCCGCCTTATTTTTGCGTATTGAAATTATCCTAAGCTTTTTGCTCTTTGCGTCTGGAACCGCTTCCGTCACATAATAGTTACCGTTTATGCGCTTCGTGTACAGAAGCACTTTAGAACGGGTTCCATCCGAATTTCTGAACTGATGATTTTGCCTCTCGGATAATTCAATTTTATCATAATTATCCAGTACATACTTAACACGCCCTATGTCCTCTGGATCTTTCATGCTTTGGTCAGCTTGTCCATGCTTTCCATGCCTATTATCGTAATGCCCAATATGGCTACCGTCAATAACGTGTTCAAACCCAGAAACATTTAT
>WQSA01000239.1 GCA_009788135.1 Candidatus Fibrimonadales bacterium | reverse complement strand
ATAGCAACCGGAACTCAGCTTGGCGGCGGGGTTAGCAGCATGGCACTGGATGAAAAAAATCAAATTCTCTATGCAAGCGTTTATGCTTCTTATGGCAATGTACCAGTTAAGCCGGTAACTCTGAGCAACAAAACAATAGGCGCTGCCTTACCGAGCATAACCGATTCTTTTGGTGGTCTCCTTTTAGACAGCGAAACCAACAGGTTATTTATAGCAGATGCCGAAGACTTAAAAATCTATGACACTGCAAGCAAACAGATAATTGCCGTAAGCGCAAACGCTTTGCCGCCGGTTTCCTTGGCAATTGCCAGATGGTAATTGCAATTTTATTTTTCATTTTCTGCTGCTCGCTTTTCGTAGCGGCAGAACCTGCGGTTTACGTTTTGCCGACAAGCAATGTTTTTGGCGGAGAAATTGAGAATAGCAATGACATGGTTGAAATAAAAAGTTCTGAATGGGAAGGCAAAAACCTGTCTTTGGCAGATATACTTGCTACACGTGCCGGAATACAAACTAGGCAAAAAGGCGGAATGGGGAGCTTTCAAAGCATTTCCATAAGAGGAATGCAGGGAAACCAGATTGCCATTGCCATAGACGGCGTGCTTTTGCAAAGCTTTGGAGAGGCAAATCTTGGGGGAATAGATTTGAATAAATATGAAAAAATCGAAGTTTATAAAGGACATATTCCTGCAAAATTTGCGGCAAACGGAATGGGTGGAATTATAAATCTGGTTTCAAAAGATGCTGCGGCAAAAGGTGGCAAGTTTTATGCTTCTTATGGAAGCTATAACAGCAGATTCATCTCAATGCAGGCAGGTACTCCGTTAACCGATTCCGTGCTTTGGACAAGCAACATTAGCTACAGAGCTTCAGACAACGATTTTACATACTTAAACCGCAATGGTACATCGTACATCACCGAAGACGATTTTTGGACAAAGAGAAAAAATGCGGAATACTCGCAAATTTCCGGTATTCATTCTTTTACTTTCGTAGGCAAAAGGAACAGCACTTTCAGAATAGAGCATGGCTCCGAAGCAGGGGGAATTCCCGGTCGCGAAGAGCAGGAAACGCGAATTGCAAATTCCGTAAACGATGCAGTAACGGCAAGCTTTGAAATTATGCCTAAAGACGAGAATTTTGATTTTGGGTTGCAAGGGTTTGCCGGAACGGAAAAAAGTATAAGCAAGTGGCATCGTACGCTTGACTTGCTGAATTACGGGGAGCGCAATCAATTGACGGAAATAGGATTGTTAATGCAAAATGGCGGTGGGCAAGGTTCATTGTATTTGGCAAGTTCAATTATAAAAACTCAGTTTCACGCTTATGTAAATTATCAATATCTGGAATCGAGAAATCGCAGTGCCATATATCCGAATTACGAGCTTTCAAATACCGTTTTTCAAGGTTCTTTTGCAGGAACTTTTGCTCCGGCAGATTTCTTTAACATAACTGCAAATGCAGCTTCCAGATTCAGCAGGCAAAAACATGAAAGCGGAAAATTCACGGATGTTTCTTCATTGGTAGATAGCACTTTCAGAGAAAAGAAACGAAATTTAAATTCCGGCAGAATATCGCTGAACTTTGAAAATGTTTTTTTTGCCGTTGGGCATTATTTCAGGGACCCATCTGTTTTTGAATTATTCAGCACGAGTTTTGGAATTTTATCCAACCCGGACTTAAAAGCCGAGCAGGGTGAGCAAGCGGAAATAGGGGTTAGTTACAAGTCAAAAAACGCCAATGCTTCTGCAACACTTTTTGCAAACCGCATAAGAGACCGCATAGTTTATCGCACAAGCGGTCCGTTTTCAAAGCCTTTCAACCATAATGAAGAGGGCAAAGTTTACGGAGTTGAAGGCGAACTTTCTGCCGAGCTTTTCAAGTGGCTGAAAATAAATACAAATGCTACTTTGCAAAATCCGGGCAATTTGCCAAATGAACCGAAAGAGCAATATTACAGTTCTTTGCTTTTTATTCTTCCTTATTCTTTTGAGCTATCCTTGGAAGGCGAGGCTCATTCTCTGATTTACAGGGATAGGGCACAGAAAAAAGAAATTCCGGGAAATGCCTTTTACCATGCAATGTTCAGCTATAAGCCAACAGATAAAACAAAAATTTCATTCTATGCAAGAAACTTGACCGGTGGTAAATATGAACACATCTATGATGCAATACCAACTCCGGGCAGGATATTCAGCGTGAGTTATTCACATGTATTTTAATTTTTTCACATTCGCTTTTCTAGCAATTACAGTAGCATTGCTTGCATGCTCAAATAGCAATGAAGGTGAAACGGAAATTTCATCTTCAAGTTCGCTAGTGGAAACTCCGTCTTCAAGCTCGTTAGGGGAAACTCCGTCTTCAAGCTCAATAAGCGAAACTTCGTCTTCAAGCTTGGCAAGCAATTCTCTGCTTTTGAATTTCACAAGCGATTACGCAACAGGTTTACTCCGCTGGATGAATATTTCTTCTGCAAGCTTTTCATCCGGTGAACTTCCGTTTGATCAGGATTCAAAAGTTTTTGCAAACGGCAAAGATATATTTGTTTTGGAGCGTAAAAATTGGGGTGCCACAAATATTCTATCCTGTATGCAGGCAGATAAAATCGG
>WQSA01000238.1 GCA_009788135.1 Candidatus Fibrimonadales bacterium | reverse complement strand
TATGACGGATGGTCTAAGTTCAAGCTTGCAGATGGAAAATGGAGATGGCAATGCTATCGCAATAACCGCGAAATGAAAGACGAAGACTGCGTAGGTTTTGGCAAAAAGAGGTAAAATCATGAACTATCCCGAAATTTCTTTAATCGCCGTAGGCTTGTCAATGGATGCGTTTGCGGTTTCAATAACCTTGGGGTTGTCGGTCAAAAAGCCGAGGTTGAAAGAGTTTATGCTTCCAGGAATTTATTTCGGATTTTTTCAAATGCTTATGCCGCTTATCGGATATTTTACAGGAACTCTGTTTGCGAGCAAAATTCAAACTTTTGACCACTGGATAGCGTTTGTGCTTCTCGGATTTATAGGCGGGAATATGATAAAAGAGAGCTTTGAAAAAAACGAAGAAGATACCGACAAAAATCAATTCCTGTTTATGAATATGCTGCTGCTGGCAATAGCTACCAGTATAGACGCTCTGGCTGTTGGAGTAACTTTCGCATTTTTCAGCATAAATATTTTTGCGGCAATTTCAATAATAGGCATTGCAACATTCTGCATATCAATTGCCGGAGTGAAAATCGGAAATATATTCGGAATGAAATTCAAATCCAAAGCAGAATTTTTGGGCGGAGCNGTCCTTGTTCTGNTAGGGTTGAAAATATTGCTTGAGCATTTGCTATATTCCTAACCTTGCAAACCATTCTCTCCATCCTGAACAAAACTGCCGACTTTTTGCAAAAAAACGGCGTCCCAAATGCAAAACTGGATTCGCAGTTATTGCTTGCGCACGGGCTTGGCNTAAAGCGAATGGACCTGTTCCTGAAATTNGACCAGCCGCTTTCCGAAAATGAGCTTGCCCCTCTGCGTCCGCTGATAGCAAGACGCGCAAAAAGGGAGCCTTTGCANCANATTCTNGGAAGCGTAAGCTTTAGGGGCCACGAACTGAAATGCGATAAAAGAGCTTTGATCCCAAGGCAGGAAACCGAACTGATAATCGATATTCTTAAAAACTCTCAACTCTCAACTCTCAACTCTCAACTTATCGCCGATATAGGCACAGGTACCGGAGCTTTGGCTATCGCTGCCGCTTTGGAATTGAACGCTGATGTCTGGGCTTGCGATATTTCCGAGGAGGCTCTGGAACTGGCCAGGGAAAATGTCGCTTTGCATAAGTTGGAAAAAAAGGTTGCGCTTACTCACAGCGACCTGCTCTCTGCCGTGCCAAGCGGTGCTAAATTTGATGCCATACTCGCAAATCTGCCCTATATCCCGCTCTCGGATGCCCCCACGCTGCAACCCGAAGTGCTCGGCGGCGACCCTCGCATAGCGCTCTTTGGCGGCGCAGACGGCCTGGAACTTATACGCAAACTCCTGAATTCATGCGCAAATTATTTAAAGCCTGGAGCCCCCATAATACTGGAAATAGCTAGCGGTCAAGAAAAAATTCTGCAAAACGAAACCTTCGCCGGAGTGAAATTCTCGGAAGCCCGAAAAGATTACAACGAGCAGATAAGATTTTCTATATTCAAGTAACTATGGAACATAGCTACGATTTAATTATATTGTTAGCTTTGGGTTTTACTATTGCGCTTGTCTTTGGATACGTAACCCAACGCTTGCATCTTTCCCCTATTTTGGGGTATTTGCTCGCCGGCGTGGTGGTAAGTCCCCACACGTTTCTGGCTCCGCAGCTTTCCAAATTAGGCATTAACATAGACAAAAACCTTGCCACGCAGCTTTCCGAGGTTGGCGTTATATTGCTGCTGTTCGGGGTAGGCTTGCATTTTACCCTAAAAGATTTGCTCGCCGTCAAACGGGTTTCCTTGCCTGGAGCCATAGTTCAAAGCGCAACCGCCACGGTTCTGTCAACATTCTTTTTGCATTTGCTTGGATTTCCCCTGCTTTCGGGGCTTATCATGGGCATGTCCATTTCCGTGGCCAGCACAGTTGTGCTTGTCCGTGTTCTTTCAGATAACAACGTGCTCAACACTTCTCAGGGCCATATAGCCATAGGCTGGCTTGTTGTGGAAGATATTCTTTCGGTGCTTATATTGGTGCTGCTTCCGGCGCTCCGCGATGTTGCGCAAGGGGGAAGCACGGGAACAGTTGAAATTCTCACTTCGCTTTTCGTTGCCATAGGGAAAATGGGTTTGGTAGCAGTGGTAATCTTGGCCGGAGGCAAAAAAGTAATCCCTTGGATGCTCACGCAAATAGCACGCACCCGCTCTCGCGAACTCTTCACTCTGGCTGTTTTGGCTGTGGCTTTGCTCATTGCAACCGGAGCTTATTACTTTGGCGCATCATTTGCGCTTGGCGCATTCTTTGCCGGCATGGTTGTTGGNCAGTCAAAGCTAAGCGAACAGGCGGCAGCAGATGCCATGCCCATGAAAGATGCATTTTCCGTGCTGTTTTTTGTGGCAGTCGGAATGCTGTTCGACCCAAATGCACTGCTCGAAAACACCCAGCTTTTCGTTATGTTGATGGGCATTATAATTATCGCAAAGCCTCTTGCTGCCCTTGTAGTTGTAATTGGCCTTGGATATTCAACGCTCACAGCTTTCACCGTTGCAATAGCTCTTTCTCAAATAGGCGAATTTTCCTTTATTCTGGCCGGAGAAGCGAA
>WQSA01000237.1 GCA_009788135.1 Candidatus Fibrimonadales bacterium | reverse complement strand
TCGCTAGAATCTTTTCCAGATGCCAATACTTTAAGAGCATAAGGTATATCGGTGTTTAATGGGTCTGTAGTCGGAAAATCCGGCCATATACTGCCATCTGTTAAATACTGGTTGCTTTCGACTTTTTCTGCCTTGGCTCCAGTTATTGTTAAATTTTGATGAGTTTTATTTACGGCGTTGTAAGCTTTATTCGCAATGCCGGGCATATTTGCCAGCCCAAAAAACTCCGCACTTTCAATCGTTTCTCCGCTGGGCAATTGCAAGTTTCCATCTTCCAAAGCTTCGCTATATTCAAAGATGCTCAAAATTCCTTTTTTTTCTTCAAAAGTCAAATTAGAAATATTAATATCAAACCGAAGTTCTTCGCCTTTTGGATTTGGAGCAACGAAATCTGCAAATTTGAAATCAGAGTCAAGGAGATTTTCTACAAACTTGCAGGCAAAAGCTTTTCCTTCTTCGCCTTCGGAGTCTCCTCCGGTCATGCCCTCTCGCTCATGCAATGCATCGTCCAGAAAATGTCCGTATTCGTGCAGCATTGCGAGCAGCAATATAAAGCGTGCAGTTGGGTTTCGCAGGGAATCCAGAGCCAAACGGTGGTTTATATAAATTTTTTTGTCTTTATAGGCTCCGAATTTATTGGCTTTCATTATAGCAGTTGCAAAAAAATCTGGAATTGGCAATGGACAGACTTTTTCCAAAAAAATCATATCATTGGGCATTTTTTCGTTTAGAAAATCAAAAAATGTTGCGCCAATGGCAAGAAAATCGCTGGAGCAGGATACCGATTCCAAAGGCAATAGGGTAGCATCATTTAAATGCTTGTCATCGGAAGCGAATATTATTTTCAAATCGCTTGAATTTTCTTCAATTTCAACAACTTCCACGCTTGGCAGCTCGCATTTTGTGCTAAGATATTCCTCAGTCAAGAGCAGAACGGCTTTGTATAGGTCAAGCCAAGAATTTTTGCTTATCTCGCTTCCTTCAAGCATAAAACCTAGCATTTCCAAAGCTTTGGCGCACTCCAAAAAATAATTCTCGTCTTTATGCGTTTCGCAAGCTTCTATAAAAAGCTTTTCGTCTTTCTCAAAAACGGCTTTTGCGGCTTTTGACAGGAAAGCGTTTCCCTGCAAAAATATTTTTTCGTCTTTATTTTCAGAAATTCTGAAATACGCCGTCGCAATGCCTTCTGAAAAGCTTAAATATTCGTCTATGCACTGCTGCGTTTTGATTGCGGTGTAATAGAAGGTGAGTTTTTCCTCCGTATTTTCCTCGTTTTCAGCGATTTTATTGTTTTTCCCGTTTTGCGGCGGCAATTTGGGTGTAAAATCGGCGGGCATAACCCCAAATGAGTCGGGGTTAGCAAGCAATGCCATTTTCCACAGCGGCAGTTTTTTTGAATCCATGCGAAATCTCCTCTTTATTACTTAGACGCATTTTAAAAGAAATTTCCGGAAAAAAGTGCATTTTTCTTCAAAATGTTAACAAGTGTTTACATTTTATGAGTTTTTTATTATCTACACAATTGCTGACGCGGATTAATAATTTTTTTCTAAATTATCCCAAACAACTTGGAGAAAAACTATGTCAGAAGAACTTTCCGTTTTAGGCAAGGCTCGCGCCGATTATAAACCAAAATTGCCCCTTTCATTGCGTACGGGGCCGTTGAAAGTCCTCGTAAATCCAGGCGCAGCTACTCAGTCTGTTCGCGATCAAGAGAAAATAAAAGAATTGTTTCCCAATACCTATGGCGCTCCAATTTTAACATTTGAAGCCGCAGAAGAAAAACAAACTGCCGGCATGCCGCTCAATGTTGGCGTTGTGCTTTCCGGCGGGCAGGCTCCAGGCGGGCATAATGTGATAGCCGGAATTTTCGATGGAATAAAAGCCGTTATAGGAGGCTCAAAGCTTTATGGCTTTTTAGGAGGCCCAAGCGGCCTCGTTGACGGCAGATATATTGAAATAGACCGCGAGCTCATGAACAAATACCGCAATACTGGCGGTTTTGACATAATTCAGAGCGGGCGCACAAAACTTGAAAGCACAGAGCAATTTGACAGATGCATAGCGGTTGTGAAAAAAATGGACTTGAATGCCATCGTAATTATCGGCGGCGATGACTCCAACACAAACGCAGCCGTGCTCGCAGAATACTTTGCTGCAAAAAAGGTCAACTGCTCTGTTATAGGCTGCCCAAAGACCATAGACGGCGATTTGAAAAACGAATATATCGAAACTTCATTCGGGTTCGATACCGCAGTCAAAACTTATTCCGAGCTTATAGGCAACATCGAGCGCGATGCAAATTCCGCTCGCAAATACTGGCACTTTATAAAGCTTATGGGTCGCTCGGCAAGCCACATTGGCTTGGAAGCCGCGCTCCAAACTCACCCGAATATCTGCTTGATTTCCGAAGAAATCAAAGAACAGAAAATGACGCTTGAACAGGTGGTATTCTCCATTGTAGATGTTGTTGTNGCTCGTTATGGAGCTGGCAAAAATTTTGGCGTGGCTCTTATACCGGAAGGTCTTGTTGAGTTTATCCCTGAATTNGGAGTTTTGATTTCAGAACTTAACGAAGCNCTTGCCCATCACGAATCCGAAATTAAAAAAGCCGGCAAGGTCGCAGAAATGGCAGAAGCCGCTTGCAAACACATTTCCGAAGCTTCTGCCAAACTGCTGAA
>WQSA01000236.1 GCA_009788135.1 Candidatus Fibrimonadales bacterium | reverse complement strand
TGGCACGGTTTTTGCATTACCAATGGTATGTCAGATAATACTATTTCCACTGCTACTCGCGACAGGCTCTTTAAAACGACCACGCGCACGCTGGTTTACAAAAGTCTGGATGCAAGCGCAATGCGCAGCCGCGCTATTGCTCAGAATATAGCCAATGTCCAAACTCCCGGATATAACCGAGTTGAGGTTAATTTTGAGGAACAGGTGCAAGCAGCTATGAGAAAACAGGTTGAAGGCAGAATAACCGATGAAAAACATATGGAAATTGGCCGCAAAGCATCTTTGAGAAAGGTTGAAGCTTACGCTTTTCGCCCAAATGACCCTACAAAACCAGGCGAAGTGAACAATGTCGATATAGATATTGAAAATGCGAAAATGGCAGAAAACCAAATTCAGCACAATTACAATATGCAATTTGCCGGTTTCAGCAAAATACAAGCCGCTATAAAAGGCCAAGTGTACTAGGCTAATTTATCTGCAAGCAATAACGCATCTCCGAGCGAGGCGGGATCTGCCTTATTCTTGCCGGCAATATCAAAACCTACCCCGTGATCAACGCTTGTGCGCAAAACCGGAAGCCCAAGCGTTGTGTTTACGCCGCCAACTTCACGCTTGTCTCCAAGATTAAAAGCGAGAGTCTTGGTCACCACGTGCCCCTGATCATGGTACATGGCGATTACTCCATCGAAAACTTTGCTTTTCAATTGCGGAAAAACAACATCAGCGGGCAACGGGCCAATAGCGTTGATTTTCATAGAGCGTAGCTTCTTTACAGCGGGCATTATGCTCTGAATTTCCTCTTTGCCAAACAAGCCATGCTCGCCGGCATGAGGGTTTATTCCAGCAACGCCGATTTTTGGATTCTTTATGCCTTTGTATTTTTTCAAAAAGTTGTTTAACAGTTTGCCAACCTTTACAATTCGCTTTGGGTTAGCCTTTTTTATAGCTTCAGCCAGAGAAACATGAGTGCTAACGTGCGCTACAACCCAATCTCCGTGAACAAGAGCAAGCACGGGTTCCTTGTCTCCGCACATCTCGCCTATAAATTCCGTGTGTCCCTGAAAATTCGGTATGGTTTTCTCCACCGCTTCTTTGCAAATGGGAGCCGTTACCACAGCAGCGGCTTTTCCAGCCTGCACGAGTTCCACAGCTTGCCGAACCCATGCTATAGAAGCTGCGCCCGCAGCTTTTGATACTTTTCCCGGTTGCACCTTGCCCTTGAACGATGATTCGCCAACCAGAACAACTGGATGCTTGGTTTTTGGCAGGTTTGCCATGAGTTTGCGGCAAATCTCCGGACCAATGCCATTAGGGTCGCCTATGGTTATCAAAATTGGTTTTTGCATAGTGCTAATTTACTAAATTCCAGACTATGCGCAAATGGACTATCGATGACTCCCGCGAACTTTACAACATTAAAGGTTGGGGAATTTCTTACTTTGACATAAACGAACAAGGCCACGCTACGGTAGCTCCTTTAAAGGACGGTGGGCCTACAATAGACCTGATAGAGGTTATGCGAGAGCTTTCGCGCAAGGATATCGCAACGCCTGTGCTGCTTCGTTTTCCGGATATTCTGGATTCCAGAATTGAAAAAATTAACAGTTGCTTTGAGAAGGCTATAAAAGAATATCAGTTTAGCGGCAATTTTTACAACGTGTTTCCGATTAAGGTCAACCAGCAACGCGCTGTTTTGGAAGAGGTTTTGCAGCATGGGAAAAAGTTCAACATAGGCTTGGAGGCTGGCTCTAAATCTGAGCTGCACGCTGTGCTTGCAAATGTGGATAACCCAAAATCCCTGATAGTTTGCAATGGCTACAAAGACGAAGATTTTATAGAGCTTGCACTGCTTGCGCAAAAGATGGGAAAAAAGATTTATCTGGTTGTTGAAAAACTAAGCGAACTGGAGCTTATAATAAAGCTTTCCAAAAGATTGAAAGTAAAGCCGAATATTGGAATTCGCATAAAGCTTGCTAGCAGCGGCTCCGGGCATTGGGAAGAATCCGGAGGCTATCAGAGCAAGTTTGGGCTTAGCAGCTCGGAGCTTATAGACGCTTTGCAGTATATAAAGAGCAGAGGCTTTAGCGACTCGGTTAAATTGATTCATTTCCATTTGGGCAGCCAGATTACCAATATACGCCGCATAAAATCGGGGCTCAGGGAAATTGCTCAGTTTTACGCAGAAATAAATGCGCTGGGATTCAATATAGAGTTTGTGGATGTTGGCGGTGGCTTGGGCGTTGATTATGATGGCACCAACAGCACGCATTCAAGCTCTGTTAATTATTCCGTGCAGGAATACGCTAACGACGTTGTTTACGCAATTGCCGAGACTTGCGAAAGGCTGGGGCTTGCGTATCCCAATATAATCGCCGAGTCTGGCAGGGCGCTAACCGCTCACCATAGCTTGCTGGTTTTTGATGTTCTTGAGCGAACAGCTCCTGCGTTTTTTGAAGATGTTAAAAGAGAAATAACCGATGAAGATCCCGATTTTCTGAAAGATTTGCTCTCTATTTACAAAGGGCTTGTGCAGAAAAATCTGAATGAGAGCTGGCACGATACCCTTCAAATTCACGATGACGTTTTGAACAGTTTTCGCGTGGGAACCATTAATCTTGAAAACCGCGCTATTGCAGAGCGTTTGTTCTGGTCAATTGCACGAAAGGCGAACCGCATAGCAAAGGATATGCGCCATTCTCCATATGAGCTTGATGTGCTGCCCAGAC
>WQSA01000235.1 GCA_009788135.1 Candidatus Fibrimonadales bacterium | reverse complement strand
GAGATGTACCCGGAAACTCGTGTTGCAATTGAGCTTGGCGGGCAAGATGCGAAGGTGATATTTTTTGAAAAAGACAAGACTACAGGCAAGCTTTTAGCTGGCGATATGCGGATGAACGGCGTGTGCGCCGGCGGCACAGGAGCTTTTATAGACCAGGTTGCGGAACTTTTGCGCATAAAGACTGAGGATTTTGAGAGTTATGCTTCGAGAGGCGAAAAGGTATATGAGATTTCCGGCAGGTGCGGAGTTTTTGCGAAAACCGATATACAGCCTTTGTTGAATCAAGGCGTTGCCAAGGAAGATATTGCGCTTTCGAGTTTTCATGCAATTGCAAAGCAAACGATTGGCGGTCTCGCTCAGGGAATGGAGATAAAGCCGCCAGTGCTTTTTGAGGGCGGTCCTTTGACATTCAATCCTTCGCTTGTAGGCGTATTTCAGCAGCGTTTGGGAATTTCGAGTTCGCAGGTTTTGGTGCCAAAGCATTCAGAGGTTCTGGTTGCATGGGGAGCGGCGCTTTCTGCGGGGGCCATGTACAAAGGCAAGAAATGCGGTTATAGCAAGGAAAAAAGTCTTTATGCTCTTGAGCATTTTTCCGAGGGAAAGGAGAAGAAAGGCGAGGAGGAGACTCCGCCGTTTTTCAAGTCTGAGCAGGAGAGGAACGAGTTTATAAGAAGACATCCTCTTTTTGACGGCAGTTATCCGCAACCCGAAAGAGACTCTATAGTAAGAGCATATTTGGGCATAGACGCAGGCAGCACAACCACGAAGTTTGTATTGCTCAACGAAAACGAAGAAGTTATAGACAGCTTTTATTCCGGCAATCAGGGGGATCCTCTTGTTGTGTTGAAGAGCGCATTGATTCAGCTTAACGAGCGTTACAAAGAGGCTGGTTCAAAGCTTGAGATTTTGGGAGTTGGAACAACGGGCTATGGCGAGCTTTTGTTTTACCGTGCGCTCAGAGCGGATTATCACACTGTGGAAACCGTTGCTCATGCCAGAGCTGCGAAAAAAATATGCCCGGATGTGAGCTTTATTTTGGATATAGGCGGTCAGGACATGAAGGCAATTTCGGTAGCGGGTGGGGTAGTCACGGGCATAATTCTGAACGAGGCTTGTTCGAGCGGTTGCGGTTCGTTTATAGAGACTTATGCTCGCAGTCTTGGCATTAAAATGGAGCAAATAGCAGAAATGGCGTTTCGTTCCAAAAATCCGTCAAAGCTGGGCAGTCGTTGCACGGTATTTATGAACAGTTCCATAATAACTGAGCAAAGAGACGGCAAAAAGCCCGAAGACATAATAGCCGGTATTTGCCGTTCCATTATAGATAATGTTTTCACAAAGGTTATTCGTTTGCGCAATTTGGATTCTTTGGGCAAAAAAGTAGTTGTGCAGGGCGGCACGTTCAAAAACGACGCGGTTTTGCGAGCATTTGAGCAGCATACAGGTTTAACGCCAATTCGTCCGGAGCGTCCTGGCGAGATGGGGGCCATAGGCATAGCGCTTTTGACAAAAGAGCGTATGGAAAAAGAGTAGAGTCAGAATCAGAATTTGCCAGGATTACATAGATTTACAGAATATTTCATTTTTTTATACATTTTTTTCGCCAAATAGTTGCATTTTGTGCAAAAAAATGCATTTTATAAAAAGGAAGCAAATAAATTTGGCACGATTTTTGCGTTTACATTGGGTATGGATATTAGGGTAAAAGATTTGATGGGCGTAGCAGTGGCATCGTTGCTGCTCTTTCCTGTGGTTTTCTTTGCTGTTTTATTGGCAACCGGGACCGCAAAATTGGAAGTTGGCGGCATGGACGATGCTACCAAGAAGAAAATTGCCGGTTATTTGGAAAGGCATACTCCTGAGCAGGAAGCTCAAGATGTTGAGCAAAGCAAGCTTTTTGAGGCAAATCGCCAGCTGGCGGCCGAATTGGAGGAAAAACAGAGGCTTCTTCAGGAAGAAGCTGCCCGTTTGGAGCTTTTAAAGCTGGAAACCAGCCAAAGTTTGGCTCAAATCAACCAAAATAGAGAAGCTATTGATAAAAGAGTAGGGGAATCTCAGGTCCTCTCCGACCAGAAAATTGAAGAATTGGCGCAAGTTTATGCCGCTATGAAACCTATTGAAGCGGCTCCAATTTTAATGAATTTAGACGACGTTTCAATTGCTCGCATAATAAAAAGGGTACCGGATACCAGAACGCAAGGCAAACTTTTAGCGGCAATCGGTGCTATAAACACCAAAAAAGCAGCAGCGATAACAAAAATTTTAGGCTGGAAGGAGAGAGGACTATGAATAGCGAAGTATCAATATTGCCTGGACCAGTAGCCGCTGAACTCTTAGGGGCTGGCTCTTTTTTTGGCGCTTGCCAGATAGCATCAAGCAATTTTGGCGAATTTTTAGCAGAAGCGGAGAATGGGATAGGTGGCGAGGCTGTAGGTGGCGAGACTGTAGGGTTAGCAGATGTCATGCCGGAAGACAATATTAGCTTGGCAAAGCTTTTCTTGGAAACTATCTTTAAAGATGGGGATGAGGATGAGGAAGAATTAGATAAAAACAAAGTGCTGAAGCGTCTAAAGGAAATATTGGGCGAAGAGGCCGGCGAAGAAGCGTTCAAAGTTATAAAGGAATTTTTTAAGGATCATAATAATATATCTGAATATTTTGGCGCCGAGAAGGATAACTCCAAGTTTCCTGAATTGGTACAACTTTTTAAAGCGTTAAAGGGAGAATCTCCTGTTGAAGATTT
>WQSA01000234.1 GCA_009788135.1 Candidatus Fibrimonadales bacterium | reverse complement strand
ATGAGTTCTTCGGCTTTGTCTCTCAAGTCGTTTGAGTGGTGCGTTATGGCAAATTTATATGGATAGGGGTTTATTCCCTGTTCCTTCATTTTAGCGAGTTTGCCCAGTCTTACTTTTACGAATTCATTTTGCTGCTGCATTGTACCTGACCTTTGCGAAATANATTCCCATATTTTGCGGAGTGAATTTAACCGCTTCTCCGTTGCTTTTTATAACGGAGATAACGTTTCCTTTTGAATTGAAGATTTGCACGCTAAAGCTTTTGCCCTGAGCAGGGAATACATGGGTTCCTGCAAAGCGTATTGTGCTATTCTGCGCAAGCAGTCCATTTGGTTTGGACATTATTGAATTCGGTTCTGGTTCTGGTTCCGGATCAGGTTCCGGATTAGGTTTTTTTGGCGGAGTGCCGAATTTGGATGTGTCTGCCGGGGCAAGCTTTGCAACTACATAGGCAAGAGCTCCTACAAGGCCGGCGTTGTAGTCTATGCCGCCCTCGGTATTTGTATAGTCGGTTACGCTTTCGGTGTATTGGCTGGAGACTCTGGTTCCGCCCATTAACTGTCCGAAATATTTATTTCTCTCTGGGATAGTCATTCTCTCTTTTTCGGAGTCATCGGGATTATCATCTCTGAGAAAGACATTTCTGTGATGAGGGAGTTTTGGTTGTTTGGTGCAACCTTCGCAGAACCCGACTATGAATGACTGCTTGGCGCTGTTGTTGCCTAGAACATAATCTATCTGATCGTAGATGAATTGATCGTATTGACTGGTGTTCATTGCCAGCGAGTAGAGTGCCACCGAGAATGCTGTGTTGCCGGCGTAGCGCAGCTGGCCCCAGCCGCCACCGAGATTCGTAACTTTTTCGGAGTTGACTTCTCGTACGTATTTAGTCACGAATTCGTCTAGCATAAGTTTAAGGTGAGCGGTTCTTTGTGCTGAAACTGCTCTCGCTGCAGCGTAAGCTGCTAGGTCGTGAGTGTTTGCGTAATCAAGAACATGCCAACTGCCTTTTATCTGGCTATTATCAATAGCATTCAGGTATGTATTTTCGTTGGTTGCAAGATACATTTCCGATGCAGCGGTTACAAATACTGTTTGAGGGTCTTTATGCGCTTGGTAATATCCGCCCGCTCCTATTGAATTGTTTTTTTTCTTGCTCGCATAGCCGTAAGCATTCTTTGCGTGCTTGAGGCATGAGTCTGCGTATTCCGCATCGTATTTGCGATATATTTTTGACATTATAGCGAGGGTTGAGGCCGCAAAGGATGCCATAACTCCATCTTCCGGGTTTTTGCTTATATCACGAGGTTTGTCGCTCTCGCCGCCATCATTATTAGGCAGAGTGGACATAAATCCAGCGGTCACCCAGTACTTGTGGTCTTTGTCGCCATCTCCCTTTTGGTAATAGAAAGTATTTTCGTCAGGCGTAGCTTTGATTATCCAGTCGGTTGCATATTTGAGTTCTTCCAAAAGATCAGGGGTTGTGTTGGGCTTGCCGCCTGCCATGCTCCAGTTTTTTGATTCTGCGTAATCGCTGTAGTCATTTCCATGATACAAATCGCGGAAGCCCTTAGGAAACATCTCGTATGCCAGAGCGAGCATGTATGCAGAATAGAAGAAAGTTTGCCCGAACAACACATGGTCGCCGCAGTCAAACCATCCGCCAACCAAATTGCGCGAGCCATCGGCATCCTTTATAAAACTGACGTTATGCGTATGGTCCATAAGCAGCCAGTTGGGGCCATTTCCAGACCTCTGCGCACCGTAGAAGCGCGTGACCATCCAAAGAGCTTTCTTATACTGGTCCGCTGTGAAAGCCCCTGCAGCAAAGACGCTTTGCAGGGAAATGAAGAGCAACAGGAGGATAGGAAGAGTTTTACGCATAATTATAATATATATTTTTTTATTTTACCCGTACCAAAATGTCAAACAACAAATTCGCAGTGCTTTTTACGCTCTGCATAACATCGTTTCTGGTTCCATATATGGGTTCTGCGCTCAATTTGGCGCTTCCTGAGATTGGGCAGGCATTTGGATTGGATGTGAAACAGCTTGGCTGGATCAATTCCGCGTTTTTAATTGCAACAGCGATGTTTCAGGTTCCGCTTGCAAAAATCTCTGATTCTATAGGTAGAAAAAGGATGTTTTTATGCGGAGTTGCGCTTTTTGGAGTCTCTTCCGTAGCCTGTGCATTTGCGTGGGACTTCGCTTCGCTTATCGTTTTCAGAGTATTTTCCGGTATCGGCGCTTCAATGGTGTTCAGCACAAATTTAGCCATTCTGTCTGCAACTTACGAGCCGCATGAACGAGGCTCCGCTATGGGCATAATAACCTCCGTTGTTTACCTGGCTCTTGCGCTCGGCCCTTTTTTCGGCGGAATGCTAACGCATTATCTGGGCTGGGAAAGCGTGTTCTACATACCGGGCATAATCCTTATAGTTCAGGCTTTCAGCGTTCCTTTTTTAATCAAGCAGGAATGGATTGCGCATAGCGACAAAGGCTTTGATAAAATCGGTTCATTGGTTTACGGGTTGGCGCTGTTCTGCCTTGTCTTTGGGTTCTCGGAGTTTTCCTGGATTTTGATGATTGCGGGAATTCTCATGTTCATTTTCTTTTATAATTACGAAAAGAAAAAAGAAGAGCCGGTGCTTCAAGTACGGCTATTCAGCAGCAATAAGGTTTTTGCATTTGCTTCGCTTGCTGCGTTTTTGAGCTATGCGGCAACAATGGCGCTCTTCTTTATGGT
>WQSA01000233.1 GCA_009788135.1 Candidatus Fibrimonadales bacterium | reverse complement strand
TCCTGCGAAATGCTGGGCTCAACAATGGAGTTCCCAATATAACGTGCCCATCTCTCCTCATTATTTCTAAAACCTGCTGCACCCGGATAACCGCCAAAATAAAGAAAGTCTTCCAGCGTATAGCCAAAGGCTTCCTTGCATTCCGCAAAATTCCAATGCGGGCAAAAAAGTAGCTCAAACCTGCCTGCCAAAGATTCCTTCATTCCTTTTTGCAAAAGCAGCGAAGATGAACCTGTTAAAATAACTTTAAGCGGCGTTTTTTTGCGAGAATCCTCGTCCCACAGCAATTTCACAATTCCCGACCACTGCGGAATTTTTTGAATTTCATCTATGATAAAAACCTCTGTGCTGCGAGCCTGCTGCCATTCATTGCGAATCCATTCCACAGAATTCAAGTTCGGGTCATCTGCGCTAACAAAGCGACTCTGCAATCCGCACTTCTCCAACGCCTGCAAAACAGCGGTGGTTTTACCCGTTTGCCTTGGCCCGGAAATAATCTGAATAAAACGTCGAGGCTCCGCAAGCCTTTCGCAAATCTGCTCAACGATCTGCCTTCTAAATAAAGTTTTCATAAAAGATAATATACAAAATACTCAATACGTTTTACATTTTACTCAGTATAATGAGTAAAATTATGCCCTTAGATTGCGTATGCTACCACAGCCATGCAGCTTGAAAACTTGTTCCCCAATACTGCCCTGCAAATTCAGCTCCTGTAATTTGATTTATTCCAATTCTGTATTTTATCTTGTTGTTAGTATAGGCTATTCCAATATCTTGCATCAGCAAATATGGAAAATCAAAGGTAAATGATTTTTCGCATTCATCTCCAAATCCGCAAACATTGTTGCTGGTAGGAGAAGTGATTGAAGCTATATAGTTTAAAGCGAAACGGCTTATATAAAAATTTGCATGAATATAAGCCCCTGCATAATAACTGAGCTTGTTACTTATTGAAGAATAGCCCCACATTTTCCCATCATTAGTTTCATAAAGGCCGTTATTTTCCATAGCCTGTATTGCAAAGCCGAATAAAGCGGCTCCTCCTAAATCAAAAAATGCCTTATTAACGCCTGCGCCAAGAAAAACATAAGGAAAACCTTGAAAACCTCCGCCGCCAGCATTATAAAAACCGCTTTCATTTTTCTCTATGCGATAGAATTGCAAATTCCAAACATCATTTACCAAACGATAACTTGCGCTTGATTCCTCCAATTGAACTTGCCCGTCAACTTTAATTTCGCCTTCCAGAGGAATAATAGCATCTTTATTTCCTATGACTTTTTCAAAAGAAAGAGTCAAATTTTTCCCTGATTTTAATTCTTTGCTGTTTCCGGTAATATTTGGCGGTTTATCTATTTCAACTAAAACGTTTTTTATCATAGCTGTTTTGCAAGAATTGAGAAAAAACAATAGAACCATAAAGGCAAGCAATCGCATATCATGGAATATATAAAAAAACACATGGTTACAGTTTTCTACATTCCTAAAATGGCTAAAAAAGTACAAGATGCGTTAAAAGATTTGGTTTCGTTGTGCAAACGGCGCGGGATTATCTTTCCTGGGTCTGAAATATATGATGGATTGGCTAATACTTGGGATTATGGACCTTATGGTGTTGAGTTAAAACGAAATATAAAGGATTTGTGGTGGAAGAAGTTTGTCACTAGCAGAGAAGACATTGTTGGGCTGGATTCTTCCATTCTGCTTAACCCCAAGGTTTGGGAAGCTAGCGGCCACGTTAAAAGCTTTAGCGACCCGCTGGTGGATTGCAAAGTGTGCAGAGAACGCTCAAGAGCAGACCACTTATTGGAAGAAAAACTTGGCTCGGGCGTGGCTGCAGGCAAGAATTTTACGGAAATCGCTGAGATGATGAAGGCTAACGCAATCCAGTGCCCCAAGTGCGGCAGTAAAGATTGGACTGAGCCTCGCTCCTTTAATCTGATGTTCAAAACGGAAATAGGCGTTGTGGAAGGAACCGGAAATCAGGTGTATTTGCGCCCGGAAACTGCGCAGGGTATTTTTATCAACTTCAAAAATGTTGCGGACAACTGCCGGCAAAAAGTGCCGTTTGGTGTTGGGCAAATAGGAAAAAGCTTTAGAAACGAGATAACTCCGGGCAACTTTATTTTCCGCACCCGTGAATTTGAGCAGATGGAAATGGAATTCTTTTGCAAACCTGGCTCCGAACAGGAATGGTATGCTTACTGGAAAGATTTTTGCATGGAATGGCTTGGAGAAATAGGGCTGCGCAAAGAGAAACTGAAAATAAGAGAACACTCGCAAGAAGAGCTTTCGCATTATTCAAATGGCACAAGCGATATAGAATATGAGTTCCCGTTTGGCTGGGGAGAGCTTTGGGGCATAGCTAGCAGAACCAACTACGATTTAACCCAGCACATTGAGCATTCAAAAGTTGACTTGCGCTATCACGACAAGGTTGCAAACGAAAAATATGTTCCTTATGTTATTGAACCTGCGCTTGGCGTGGACAGATTGCTTTTAGCCCTGCTTTGCGATGCATACGATATTGAAAAAACAGAGAACGGAGAAGACCGCACAGTATTCCGCTTTCATCCGAGCGTTGCGCCTGTTAAAGCCGCAGTTTTGCCGCTCTCAAAAGACGATGAGCTTATGGATGTGGCAGAAAATCTTTACAAAAAACTTCTCAAAAGATGGCCGGTTGAATACGATGAAACGCAGAGCATTGGCAAGCGCTACCGCCGCCAGGACGAGATTGGCACTCC
>WQSA01000232.1 GCA_009788135.1 Candidatus Fibrimonadales bacterium | reverse complement strand
AATCTCCTCCGAGAGTCCCTTTTCAAAGGCCTCTGTTTCAATGTCGGTTACGAAGCCGTATTTGTAGGGAGTTGATTGGAGCATAATAGATCACCGCGACTTCGCAGCGTGCCTTGCCAAAGCACCAACAGCTGCGAGACCAACGGATTTTCCGGCTGATTTTCCTGAACCTTTTGGTATTTTAACAACCTTGCTGTAAAGAAATCTGTCTCTCTTGTCTTTAAAGTGAAGGCTGTCCTTAACCACATAAGCATTCGCCTGAGTGGATAAAACCGCAGTGTTCATCGCAGATTTCCATGTGAAAACATAAGCAAAACCCATTATCAAAGCTATAATCCACGAAACAACAAACCCAACCCAGTTTGCCAAAACATCGTGAACGCTCTGAACGCTGGTGCCGTCTGCAAAAATAAGAAATGCCAGAATGCAAGCGGTGAGAATGGCGCTCAAAATTCCCGAATATAAAAATCCGTATTTCCAAATTTTGCGAGAATCTATGGGCAATTTGCCAACAAGCTTGCCGGATTCTCCATTCATCATAAAGGTATAGTTTTCGTTTTTATACTTGGAGTTAAGCACCCACACCGGGAAAAGCGTGTAACTTGGCTTGCCGCCCTTAACACTAACAGATGAACTTTCAACCGCAACAGAATTATAGCCGGAAACCGAACGCACAAACTCGCTTTCCACCGAAGTCTTTATTCTCTTTTCTGCCCTTTCCTTGCTCTTTTCCGCATCAACATCGTATTTCTCGGCGAGGTAACCCGCCAAAAATGATGGATTGAACTCCTTCATTTGCCCATAATCAAAAGGCTCTATGGCATCCATATAGGCATCGTCCATCTTTTCTGAGCCGTCAACCGGAATTTTTTCAAAAGATATATCGCCGTCTCTAAGCACGGAATAATAATTTGTTTCGGTGTAAGTATAAGCTGCAGTTGAACCGGTTTTTACCTTTGTCGCTTTGTAGCGTATTAGGCCGGAAGCCTCCGCATCAAAAAGCCAAAATGGAACATAAAGCCCCTGTATGTTTTTTATGTTGTTCTCTTCCAGGAAAAAATCCGGCAAAAGGCGTTTGCCCTTGCAAAAATTTTTCAAAGCCTGCGTTGCTGCTTTTTTATCCTGTTTAAACGGAATAACATAATCGGGTTTTAAAAATCCTGAAAGCCTTTGGCTCACAATCTGGGAATTGCCGCAACATGGGCAAACCATTGCAACGGTGTTTTTATCGCCAACAAGCTCTGCGGCGCAAGACGGGCAAACCCCGGAGCTTAAATCGCCAAGCTCACTTTCTGTTAAGATTTCCCCTACTTCTTCTTTGCCCCATTCAAAATTATCCTTTGCGCTTTCGGATATTTCTTTTTGGTATTCTTCAAGTGCCTTTATTTCAAATTCTGCATCGCAATAAGGGCATTTCATTTTTTGAGAAGAGCTATCGAACTTGACAGCTCCGCCGCAGTTGGGGCATTTGTATTCTTTTATATCCATAATCAACCTGCCTTAAGGCCTTGTTTTTCCACATTCGGCGCAGAATTTTCCTGTATTTTCTGCTTGTCCGCAAGAGCAAGTCCAAGAAGGGCTTGGTGCCGGTTTTCCGCATTCGGCACAGAACTTGCCTGCGTTTCCAGCATGCCCGCAAGGGCAGGTCCAAGCCGGATTCGGGGCAGGTTTTCCGCAGTCAGCGCAGAATTTTCCGGTATTGCCTGCGTGCCCGCATGGGCAAGTCCAGGAAGATGCGCTTGGAGCAGGTGCTGCTGCTTGAGCCGCCGGTGGTTGTTGCGCAGCTTGCTGCTGGCCCATTTGAAACAGGGCCTGTGAGCTCATGCCGCCGGCTTGAGCCGCCATGCCAAGTCCAAGAAAACCCTGCATTGCGCCGCCTTGGTTAGTAGCCGCAGAGCGCATTGCATCGCTTTGAGCGCTCACCAAAGCTGCAGCCGCCATAGTCGGGTCTCGCATTACAGCCGTGGCCTGAAGCTCTTTGATTTTCTTATCGTCTTCGGGTGAGGCGGAGCAGGTTATCGCAAAATTTACGATTTCCAGTCCTCTGCCGTCTCTCCACTTTGCGCTAAGCGCTTCGTTGAGAATTTCAGCCAGTTTTTCGGTTTGAAAGGAAATTTCATGGTATTCCAAGCCCGGGCCGAGCTTTGCGAGCGATGGTCCCAAAACGGAGATTATTTCCGCTTTCAATTGGCTGTCTATTTTATCTCTTGTATAATTTTCTTCCACATTGCCGCAAACATTTGCGTAGAACAGGGCCGGGTTAGCCATGCGGTAGGAATATTCTCCGTTTGCCCTTAGTCCTATGGTTAAGCGCAGGTTTATGTTCGGATCAACAATAAGATATGGTATTGGATTAGGGGTTCCGTATTTATTCCCCAATATTTCTTTGGTATTGAAATAATATATTCTCTGGTCTTTGCCAGGGCTGCCGCCATATTTAAAACGCTCGCCCATATTTTTGATGGCTCCAACAAGACCTTTTCCAAGGCCACCGTGAAAAATACTGGGTTCAGAAGACTGGTCATAGGTATAGTGCCCTTCTTCTGCGCAAAGCTCGGCTATTTTGCCGTTATCCACAATTACGGCTGCCTGCCCCTTATTTACCACAATGCCTGAGCCATTGGAGATAATGTTATCTTCTCCTTTGGTATTGCTGCTTCTTTTGCTCGTCTTTTTTTGCCCTTTCACTGCCAGCACATCTGCTTCCATGCTTTCGCAAACAAAAAACTCCAACCATTGGTCAGACAAAACTCC
>WQSA01000231.1 GCA_009788135.1 Candidatus Fibrimonadales bacterium | reverse complement strand
TTCTATAAGCATATTCAAGCCTTTTGCCATTTGCCCTATTTCGTCTTTTGAGGCAACCTCAAGCCTGATTGTTAAATCGCCTTCGCCTTTTGTCATTTTGCCAAGAGTTTCAACCGTGCGGGTTAAACCGCCAAAAACATTTGCCATAAGCCATATCAAAAAAAGCACCCAAAAAACCATGCTTATCAAAACAATGGTTATGCTCATGTTTCTCACTTTCAATTCTTCGCTTTGCAAAGCGGCAAGCGGCGTAACATAAGTGATAGACCACGGTTCATCAATTCCTTTTGGCTGCATTGGGACAAACGGAAAAAGAGAGATTTCATTTGTTGACAAATTTTCCTTGATTATCAGCTGTTCCTTGCCATTGCGTATGGATTCCAGCAATTCCTTTTGCTCTTCCGGGGGCAAGTCTTCGCCCATAGTCGCAAGCAGGTTGTTCAAATCCGGATGCGCTGTTATTAAACCCGCATTTGAAATAAGTGCCACATAAGTGCCGACCTCGCTGTCTTTAAAACCATCAAACAATACCTTTTGCAACTTATGCAATTCCAAATCAATTCCCACAACGCCCACAAACTTCTTATTGATAAAAAGCGGGTTGGACAAGGTTATCATTGTGCGTTCTTCCGTTTCGCCCTGATATTTCCATTTATACGGCTCGGTAAGATGAAGTTTTCCTGTTTTTTTTGGAATATTGTACCAGTCATCATCATCGTTAACATCAGAAGTCTCTTCAACGGCAATCTCCACTTCGCCACCAGACGCAGGATGGAATACATCTATATTGTAATACTTTTCCGGCTCGGTAAGTTCAGCGCTAAAAACTGCGCCTCTCTCAAAAACAACGTAAACATCCGAAACATCAGGCTGATTTGACATGGAATACAGTATTTTTTTCAAATTTTCGGCTTTGATCGAATCATTCAAGTCAATCACAGCAAGCACAGAGACTTCCAGAGCCTTGAGCTGCGCAATTTTGGATTCCAAGTGCCCCCTTACAACATCGCTGCGCCATTTTGAAGCGGTTATCGCAACTTGATACTGAGACTCTCTATTTACTTCCGAAGATCTGACAAGTGTAATTGTTATAAGCAAGCCTACCAATATAGAGTAGGCTGCAAACAATATAAGCGGTATTTTAAACTTAAGTCGCATCTTCTACTGCCTTTCTCTGCAGCAGAGCTTTCATGGAAAGTTTAACCTTGCCCTTGGGATCAACTCCCAAGCATAGCACTGTTACCTCGTCTCCTATATGCAAAGCGTCTTCCACTTTTTCCAGGCGTTGTTCTGAAATTTCTGAAATGTGAATTAAACCGTCTCTGCCTGGCAAAATTTCAACAAAAGCACCAAAAGGCTGAATTGACTTCACTTTGCCTTTATAGATTTTGTTCGGCTCCGGCTCGCTCGTGATATCTTCAATCATCTGCTTTGCCATTGCACCGGCTTTTGCGCTAGGAGCTGCAATTTCCAAATTGCCATCATCGCTTATGTTTACTTTGCATCCGGTCTGGGATTGGATTTTTTTAATCACCGCACCGCCAGAGCCTATAACATCGCGAATCTTGGTTGTTGGAATGCGCATCTGAATCATTGTAGGAGCGAGCCTTGAGAGCTTTGCGCGAGGTTCGGGAATCGCTTCTTTTATCTTGGAGATAATATGCAAACGACCTTGCCTTGCCTGCTCAAGAGCCTTGCCCATAAGCTCAGGCGTTATGCCCTTTATTTTAATATCCATCTGGAAAGCGGTAATTCCGTTTTCCGTTCCGGTCACTTTAAAATCCATATCGCCAAGGTGATCTTCTGTGCCCGTGATATCGGAGAGAATCTCTATTTTCCCGCCTTCGCTAACCGAGCCTTTTTCGGAAATCAAACCCATTGCAATTCCCGCAACCGGACCGCTTATGGGAACTCCCGCATCCATCAAAGAGAGCGAGCCGCCGCAAACTGAAGCCATGGAAGAAGAACCGTTGGATTCCAGAATTTCCGAAACCACGCGAATTGTATATGGGAAACCATCAGGCGTAGGCAGCACCGCATTGAGCGAACGTTCCGCCAAATGCCCGTGCCCTATTTCACGCCTTGAAGTGCCGAGTTTCTTCACTTCGCCAACGGAAAAAGGAGGGAAATTATAGTGGAGCATATAGCTCTTGGTCACATCGCCTTGCAATGTTTCAATATGCTGCTCATCGTTTTTTGTGCCGAGCGTGCAAGTAACAAGCGCTTGCGTTTCGCCGCGCTGGAAAACTGAAGAGCCATGCGAGCGAGGCAAAACGCCAAGCTGAATTTCGATATCGCGGATGTCAGTTGTTTTGCGACCGTCTATGCGCACGCCTTCGTCCAGAATCATTTTGCGCATGGTATCCCGCTCAAGGTCTTTGAATGCTGCTTTTGCGAGAGATTTAAGGGAAGCGTCTTCGCCGATTATGGCAACAATAGCTTCGCTTGCAAGGACTTTCTCTTCCAGAGCTGCCATTGCAGGGTAATGCTGAGTTTTAACCATTGGCGTGTGAAGAGTGCTGTGCAATTCATCGTAGATAGCAGTTTTAACCGCTTCTGCNAGTTTTACTGCATTTTCGNTTTCCGCTTTTGGNGAGAGTTCCATTTTAGGTTTTGCAACNCGTGCAACCAGTTCAGCTTGAGTTTTGCACAATTCCTTAATCGCTTCGTGCCCNGCCTGGATTGCATCTATCATGATTTGCTCGGAAACTTCGTAAGCTCCGCCTTCAACCATGCACACGCTGTTCGCCGTTCCGCCAACCACCATATCAAGCTCGCAAATATCCAATTGCGA
>WQSA01000230.1 GCA_009788135.1 Candidatus Fibrimonadales bacterium | reverse complement strand
ATTCGCGAGGGCGGCAGAACGGTCGGCGCTGGCGCCGTCGTGGACGTTATTAAATAAGGAAACAAAGGATAACTTATGGCTTCCAAAATTAGAGAACTCATTACGCTAGAATGCCCTGACTGCAAGCAGCGCAATTACGATTGCGACAAAAACAAGAAGAAGCATTCTTCGCGCGTGGAGTATAAAAAATATTGCCGTTTTTGCAGAAAGCACACCGTTCACAAGGAGACCAAATAGGTGAAATATTTAGGCTAATGGCTCAATTGGTAGAGTAGCGGTCTCCAAAACCGCCGGTTGGGGGTTCGAGTCCCTCTTAGCCTGTAGCCTGTTAGAGGAAATTTATTATGCAGAGTTTTCAAAGATATATTCGCGATGTGGTAGCCGAGCTTAAGAAGGTTACCTGGCCTACCTGGGAAGAGCTCAAGGGCTCAACCATGGTTGTTATATTTTTTAGCATTATTATGGGATTTTATATAGCTATTTTGGATTTTGGATTATCTAAACTTGTTGGAACCTTCTTGGAATAAATTATGTTAGCATGGTATTCGGTATCAACTTTTTCTGGGCAGGAACTTAAGGTTAAACTGCTTCTCGAGGCCATGATTGAGCGCGAGCAAGTGCAAGATTTGTTCGGTCGCATTGAAATTCCGCACGTAAACGAAGAACATATCTCAACTAAAAAAGGCAAAAGAGTCGTTAAAATAGAAAGACGAAATTTGATGCCTACCTATGTGTTTATACAAATGGAATTGAATGATCGCACAAGGCATTTGGTTCAAAATATTCAAGGCGTAACGAAATTCGTTACAATTGGCACCAAGATACACGCAATACCAGACGAAGAAATGGCCGCTATGCTGCCTCGCGATAACGAACTGGCTGGGGATTTGCCCATGCTGGATACATTGCCAATTAAAGAAGGCGATTCAATTCGCATTAAAGAAGGCCCGTTCAACGATTATACGGGCGTTGTTGGAGAAATTATGAAAGAACGTGGCAAGCTAAAAGCCATGGTTGAAATTTTTGGTCGTTCTATTCCCGTTGAACTTAACTTTTCAGAGGTTGAGGTTCTGTAGGTCGGAACTTTGAAATGGAGAAATTACAGTGGCAAAAAAAATTACAGGCTACATAAAATTGCAGATAAAAGCGGGCGCCGCAAACCCGGCCCCTCCGATTGGCCCTGCGTTGGGTTCAAAAAAGGTAAACATAGCCGAGTTCTGCAAGCAATACAATGCTCGCACGCAATCCATGGCAGGCTCTATAGTCCCTGTTATAATAACCGTGTATGCGGACAACAGCTTTACCTTTGTGATCAAAACGCCTCCGGTTCCGTCTCTGGTTAAACAGGCCGCAAAGGTGGAAACCGCTTCTGGCGAGCCAAATCGCAAAAAAGTTGGAAAAATAACTATGGCGCAGGTGGCTGAAATTGCCAAAAAGAAAATGCCGGACTTAAACACCATAAGTTTGGAATCGGCGGAAAGAATGGTAATAGGCACGGCACGCTCAATGGGTATTGAGGTAGAATAATGATTAGAAGAGGAAAAAAATATCGCGCACTGGTTGCATCCTACGATGTCAAAGCCACTTACGGGCTGGATGATGCAGTGAATATTCTGAAAAAGTCGCAGTTGAAATTTGACCAGACTGTTGAATTGCATTTTAATTTGGGCGTTGACCCAAAGCATTCAGACCAGATGGTACGCGGCTCTGTTGCCCTGCCTCATGGCACGGGTCGTAAAATTCGCATTCTGGCATTCTGCAAAGATAATATGATTCAGGCTGCTACAGACGCAGGCGCGGATTTTGCTGGCGGATCTGAGCTGGTTCAAAAGATTTCCGATGGCTGGCTGGATTTTGACGCTGTGGTTGCCACTCCGGACATGATGGCTGTTCTGGGCAAAGTTGCAAAAGTTTTAGGCCCTCGCGGTTTGATGCCAAGCCCAAAGGCAGGAACTGTTTCTCCGAATTTGGCAGCAATAATAAAAGAACTCAAAGCTGGTAAAATTCAATACCGCGTTGACAAGGGCGCAAATGTGCATGCTCCTGTAGGTAAGCTCTCCTTTTCGGGAGACCAGCTGCGCGAAAATATTCTTTCGGTTATAGATTCCGTGAAAAAGAATAAGCCGCAGACCTCAAAAGGCATTTACATAAAGAATTTAACCCTAACGGCAACCATGACTCCATCGGTTCGCCTAGATATGGCATTAACAAGGTAAGGAGCGGATTTATGGAAAAGTCAGATAAAAAAATATCGCTTCAGAGGCAAAAAAAGCAGGAACTCATAGATTCCCTCGCTAAAGAATTTTCAGCGGCAGCTTCAATTTACCTGCTGGACTTTCAGAGAATAACAGTAGCTCAAGACAATGCTATGCGCATGAACCTGCGCAAAAAAGGCATCATTTACAGAGCTGCTAAAAACAGGCTTATAAGAGAAGCTTTGAAAAAAGCAAATATCACGGGTTTGGATTCTTATTTGAAGCAAGCTACTTCTATTATGCTCGGAACTGCGGAAGATCCAATGCTTCCCGCGCGTGAAGTTGTTGAATTTCACAAGACGAGCCCTGATATTTTAAAAGCAAAAGGCATTTCGCTAGATAACACCGCTTTGAAAGGAAGCGAGTTGGACAATCTGGCAAAGATGCCTGGCAAAAACGAAATTCTTGGCCAAGTTATATCCTTAATGCTTTCGCCGGGCGCAAACTTGATAGCACTTATCAAGGGCCCTGGCTCAAAGATTGCAGGACAAATAAAGGCTTTAGAAGAAAAACTGGAAACAGCGAAATAACACTCAAAACGGAGAAGAGATCCTATGGCTACAGATGTCAAAACACTAGGCGACCAGATTGTTGCCCTCACACTTTTAGA
>WQSA01000229.1 GCA_009788135.1 Candidatus Fibrimonadales bacterium | reverse complement strand
CAGCGCATATTCTGCTTCTTTAAGAAAATTTTTTTTGCAATTCTCATGTTCTTGTTCGCAATTCATTGCTATCTCCTAGAGTTTGGTGTAAATATAGAAAACTCCTAGCCACCCTGCTAATCCTCATCGCCGCTCTGGCCGCTTGGGCTGGAGAGCGAAAGCACAGCCAGGAACGCCTTTTGAGGAACTTCAACCGCACCTATGTTCTTCATGCGCTTCTTGCCCTCTTTCTGCTTCTCCAAAAGCTTGCGCTTGCGCGTAATATCGCCGCCGTAACATTTTGCCAAAACATCTTTGCGAACAGCTTTTACCGTTGTGCGGCTGATTATCTTTCCGCCAATCGCACCCTGAATCGCAACATCAAACTGCTGGCGTGGAATTAAATCCTTTAGGCGAGCGCAAATCGCCTGAGCATAGTGCTGAGCCTTTTCCCTGTGAATTATAACGGAAAAAGCATCAACCGGATCGCCGTTCAAAAGAATGTCCAGCTTAACAAGAGGATTCTCTCGATAGCCGGCTTGCTCGTAATCAAGGCCCGCATAGCCTCGGCTCACGGATTTCAAGCGGTCGTAAAAATCAAACATTACCTCTGCCAAAGGCAACTCATATTTTAAAATCACCTTGTTTTCGTCAAGATATTCCATAGTATCAAATGTGCCTCGCTTTTCCTCTGCGAGCTGCATCAAAGAACCTATGTAATCTTTTGGCGTGAAAATCTGGGCTTTGATATAAGGTTCTTTTATATGGTCGTAACGGCTTGGGTCTGGGAGCTTGCTCGGACTTTCTATGGGAATCATCTCTCCGCTCGTCATAAAAACACGATATTCCACGTTTGGAACCGTGGTTATTATATCAACATTGAATTCCCTGTCCAAACGCTCCTGCACAATTTCCATGTGCAAAAGTCCCAAAAATCCAGTGCGAAATCCAAAGCCAAGCGCACCGGAGCTTTCTGGCTCCCATATAAGAGCGGAGTCGTTGAGCTTCAGTTTTTCCAGAGCTTCTCGCAGGTTTTTGTAATCTTCCGGGTTTATTGGGTAAATGCCGCTGAAAATCATGGGCTTCACTTCCTTGTAGCCTGCAAGAGGTTCGGAAGCGGGATTTGCCGAGTCTGTTAGCGTATCGCCTATTTTCACATCGCTCAGAGTTTTTACATTCGCCAAAACATAGCCAACCATTCCTGCGTTGAGAGCCGGGCGAGGATCTCGCTTCATAGCGAAAGTGCCAACCTCGGTCACCATATATTCGCCGCCGGTTTTCATCATTTTTATCTTCGTTCCGGGCTTGAGACTTCCTTCCATAATGCGGATGTAGCTTATAACGCCTCTATAGGAATCGTAAACAGAATCAAATATAAGAGCTTTGAGCGGCGCGGAAGAATTGCCTTTTGGCGGTGGAATTTCATCCACAATGCGCTCCAGAACTTCGCCAACGTTTATGCCGGCTTTTGCGCTTATTTTTGGAATTTTGTCCGGATCGTAGCCGAGCAGTTCGCCTATGCTGTGCGCAGCGGCCTCAGGATTTGCGCCTGGCAAATCTATTTTGTTTATCACAGGAATTATCGTAAGGTCGTTTTCTATTGCCAAATATAAATTTGAAAGGGTTTGAGCTTCTATGCCCTGCGAAGCGTCAACCACAAGAATAGCGCCTTCGCAAGCGGCAAGGGAACGGCTCACCTCGTAGGTAAAATCCACGTGCCCCGGAGTGTCTATCATATTGAGCAGGTATTCTTTGCCGCCTCGCTCGTAAACCATCCTTATCGCATGGGCCTTTATTGTTATGCCGCGCTCTCGCTCCAAGTCCATATCGTCAAGGAGTTGGTCCATCATTTCGTTTTTTGAAACCGTTCCGGTCAACTCTATCAGGCGATCTGCGAGAGTGCTTTTGCCGTGGTCTATATGAGCTATTATACTGAAATTTCTTATGTTTCCTGTTTGCATTTATATCCCCATTGCTTTCGCTAATTCCGCAAGATCAGAGTTTTGCGGAAATTTCTCCTTTGCTTTTGTAATTATGTCTATGGCCTCTTGAACCTTGCCGCTCAATGCGAGCGCTTGCCCGTAAAGGAATGCGAATTCCGGTTTATTGCCCTGTTCGCTTTTCAGAAGTTCCAAATTTTCCAGAGCTTCTGCGGCTCTGTCATGCGCAACGTAAATCTCCGATAACGCAAATGGATTATGCAGAGTTGTTCCGAGCAGCATGCTTTTGAGCGTTTTTAAAATGTCTATCGCTATTTGAGGTTGCTCTGTTTTGCTCCAGTAATTGCCCAAAAATTGCATGGAGTTTATATGCGCAACAGCGGCATTAGACGGCAAAATGCTGATTTTTGGAACAAAAGAAGCCAAATATCCAAACCACTTGACCGCTTCATCGGTTTTTCCCAATTTAGCAAAAAGCCCGGCTTTCAGGCTTATGGAAGGCTCGTAGTAAGGGTCTTCTTTCAAAGACTCGTTCAAATAATCCATTGCCTCGTCTGTTTTCCCAAGATTTATCAAAACTTTCGCTATGTTTTGCGGAATTAAAATTTTATACTCGTCATAGTGTTCCTTCTTGGCTTTTTCCAACGATTTTTTCAACCATATAAGGGTATTTTCATAATCTTCCGCAATTTCATAGCATACCGCATAATGATACATCACATTTGGGTCCATTTTCTCCGGGTTCGGGTATTCTTCTTTGAATATCTCCAAATTTCTCAGTTGTTTTTCTTTTACCAGCGCAGGGTCTTCATAGCCTGTGTGGAAAATTTCAAACGGCAAATTCTCTTCAATATATTTGTGCTTCCTTATGCTGGACAAAGGCTGTTCGTGAATTCTGCCTTCAAAAAGTATTTTTTTGTCATTGGGAAACACTCTGATTTGAGCGAATCGCGTTCCGGTTTTTCC
>WQSA01000228.1 GCA_009788135.1 Candidatus Fibrimonadales bacterium | reverse complement strand
GGTTTGCAAGGGTTGCTAGCTACAGCCCTTGACAATTTCTCTATTTATTGCTATATTTGTGTTGCTTTTGTTATATCGCCCTCATCGTCTAGAGGTTAGGACATGGGACTTTCAATCCCAGAACAGGGGTTCAATTCCCCTTGAGGGTAGTTGTCTAATATAGACCTGCATGTACACACAATCCATTCAGACGGAACCCTTACGGTAGAGGCTCTGTTAAATTTAGCAGTATCCAAAGGTTTAACCTGCATTTCAATAACCGATCACGACACATTCGATGCTTATGCCACTGCGCCGGAAATTGCCAAGAGCCTTGGGGTGGAGCTCGTGACTGGCATTGAAATCAGTTCTGTAAGCGATGGGCGGGATATTCACATATTGGGTTATTTTTGCGATGTTGGGAATGCAGAGCTTTTGGCCGCTCTTGAAAGCCAGCGGGAAAAGCGCAAAGATAGAGTTAAGGCAATCCTCGAAAAATTGCGGAATCTTGGGCTAAAATTGAGCTACGAGCAGGTTGAGCAGCAATGCTTGGGAGCTAGCATCAGTAGGCCTCATATAGCTTCTGCTATGGTTGAGGCCAGGCATGTCAATTCTTTTTCGGAGGCTTTTGACCTGTATTTAAAGGAAGGCGCTGCCGCTTATTGCCCGCCAAGGGGGCTTTCATCGGAAGATGCTATTTCGCTTATAAAGAAATCAGGAGGGCTTGCGGTTATGGCTCATCCCGAATACACAAATGCGGATGAATTGATTCCGAGGCTTGTGAAATATGGCATTGCGGGGCTTGAGGTTTACAATTATAAAACGACAAAGAGCGTAAAGAAATACAAAAATATTGCGAAAAGGCACGGGCTTATTGAAACTGGCGGTAGCGATTTTCATGGGGGACCTAGCACGCTAGGCTTGCAAAAATTGCCGTATTCCATAGTCGAGAAATTGAGAGCAAAGCTTCAATAGCTAGCTTTCATAGCTGGCTTCGATGATAAAACAGCCTATATCGCTCTCAAAAGGTACGCATATAACGGGAACTCCTGCTGAAATGCCAGCTTGATTTTGCACAACGCTTGGCAATGATATTGAGAATATCATAGATTTCAGTTCCTGTTTTGCGAAGCCTGTGACTATATTTGTCAATTCTCCTATGCAATCTATTACGTCTGCATTCATTTCCCTTATTTCTTCCTTTAAGAATTTTGAGCAGATTTTTATAGCCGTGGCTGCAGGATATGTCATGGCGAATGTTCCTTTTATATCGCCTGAAATATTTATGATGCCGGAAATATCTGGAGTGCTAACTTCTTGGCGCAAGTATGGCGTGCCAGGTTTAACAGCGATGTTTACCATTGTTTTAAATGTTTCTACTGCGGATCTTAGAAACGGATTTACCTGTTCCGCTTTCATATCTTTAAAATATAGGAAATTTATCCCTTATTTCCAGAATCGTTTTTTGTTTTGCGAACATTGCGAAAGAATTTCTGCAAAATATCAACGCTTTCTTTTTCCATAAGGCCGCTTTCTGCCTTTATTTGAGCGTCTCCGTGGGCAGCGAATACAACTCTTGAAATGCGGCTGTTCTTGATTGCTCCCCAGCACATTGAGCACGGTTCAAGAGAAACATAAAGAGTTGCGCCGTCTAAACGCCAGTTTTTCAGATTTTGTCCGGCTTCGTTTATGGCCAGAATTTCTGCATGGGCTGCTGCGCTGCACATCTCTTCCATTCTGTTTTGCGCTGCCGCAATTTTTTCTCCATTCAACACAATAACCGCTCCTATCGGAGTTTCGCCGTTTGCGGCGGCATTTTCTGCGAGCTCCAGAGCTTGGGTCATCCATTTGTGGTCTTCTTGGGAAAACATTGCAGGAAAGATAGAATTTCTAAGTTCCTCCAAGTGTATATTTCAATTAGCAAAGCATCTAATATTTTAAAGAGCGGCGGAATAGTGGCAATTCCCACGGAGACTGTTTATGGGCTTGCGGGCAATGCGCTTGATGAAATTGTTATTGCCAAAATTTTTGCGGCTAAGGAACGTCCTTTTTTTGACCCGTTGATTGTGCACATTGCGGAATTTGAAGAACTTGAAAATTTGGTTGCGGAAATTCCAAAAAATGCGAAATTGCTAGCAGAAAAATTTTGGCCTGGGCCTTTGACTTTGGTTTTGCCTAAAAAGAAAATCGTTCCAGATTTAACTACCGGAGGTTTGCAAACAGTTGCTGTTAGAATGCCAAAAAAACAAATTGCTAAAGATATAATAAAGCAGGCTGGTTTTCCGCTTGCGGCTCCAAGCGCAAATATGTTTCAGCATTTGAGCCCGACAACTGCGGAGCATGTTATGGAGCAGCTTGGCGGAAAAATAGATGGCATAGTTGATGGGGGAACTTGCGAAGTGGGCATTGAAAGCACGGTTATCGGTTTTGAGAACGAAATTCCAGTGATATACAGGCCAGGAGCGATTACGGGCGAGATGATTGAGGATATTGGCTATAAGGTACGGAGTATTGAGGCTGGGCATCCTTCTCCCGGATTGCTGGATAAGCATTACAGTCCGAGTACCTTGCTTTGCCTTGGATTGCCAGATGAAGTTCCGCATAATTCCGGTTTGTTGGCTTTTGGGAAATTGCCGGCAAACTCAGAGAGATTTGCGAAAATTCTGAATCTTTCGGAAAGCGGAGATTCAACAGAAGCTGCTGCGAATTTATATGCAGCGTTGCACAAGCTCGATTCTTTTAGGCTTGGCAGAATTTTTGCAATGCGCTTGCCAGAAACCGGTTTGGGCAATGCGATTAACGATAGGCTAAGCAGAGCTGGAAAATAAAAAAGGCTCCCCGCCTAAGGCGAGGAGCCATAACCCTTCTAAAATTATCCAAGCAATCCAAGGACAGACTGCGGCAGCGAGTTGGCCTGCGCCAACATG
>WQSA01000227.1 GCA_009788135.1 Candidatus Fibrimonadales bacterium | reverse complement strand
CCTGCGTCTATGAAATCCCAGGGTAAGATTTCTTCTTCTTCGTAGCCCTTGAATACCCAGGAATCATCGTAGTTTAAGTCTTTGCGTATATTTTCCCATTCTGCGGGGTTTAAGCTTTTGCTATCGCTTTCAAATATCAATCCTCTTTTGCAAGCTTCGTAAATCAGCGGCGCCAGATTGCGGTTGCCTCTGCTGTATATGGCTTCTAAATGCGCAGTTTCCCATGAGTTCCAGCTTAGGCGCACATTTTTGTATTTGAATAAATTGTCTTTTAAAATTTTTATTCGGGATAGGGTAGTCTCTTTGCTTGCAAATGGAGCCCATTGCAGCGGGGTCCAGGCTTTGGGGATAAAAATTCCTATGCTCAGGTTTATTTGACCTTTTTTGTTGAAGCTCAAGAGTTTTTCCGTTAGCTTTACCAATGCCATGATGTCTTCGTCTGTTTCGGTTGGGAAGCCTATCATTAAGTAAAGCTTTATTTTGTTGAATCCGTTTTGGAATGCGCTTTCTACTGCTTGCTCAATATCAGAATCGGTTATGGTTTTGTTTATGAATTTGCGCAAACGCTCCGAGCCGGTTTCCGGAGCGAATGTTGCGCTGCGGCCGCCTTTTAAAGCATAGACTTTTGTTGCCAAGCTTGAACTGAAACTGCTCACCCTTAGCGATGGCAAAGATACATCTATGTTTTTGAAAAAAGGGTCCGCTAAAAATGAATCCAATAAGCTCTCAACGGGGGAGTAGTCTGCTGTGGAGAGCGATAAAAGGCCAAGCTGGCGGTCTCCTGTGGCATTTAAGCCTTCTTTTGCCGTGTCCAGAACATCGTCTGCATCAAGTTCCCTGGTTGGTCTGTACCAGTAACCCGCTTGGCAAAATCTGCAACCCTGTGTGCAGCCTCGCATAACTTCCACGCAAAAGCGGTCGTGGACTAGCGGCGTGTTCGCTATTAAATTTTTTGTGGGCAAATATTCTTTTNTCANTTTTTTCAAGTAGGTTCTTTTCACGCTTTTTTGAATTGCCGGNACATAAAANCCTTCCAGTTTTGATATTTCTTCCAGAATNTCCGCTTTGCTTTTAGTTTTTTTCGCTTCTCCTATTAAACGCAGNACTTTTGGGGTGGCTATTTCGCCGTCTCCTATGCACATGCAGTCAAAGAAGTCCGCTATGGGCTCGGGGTTTGCCATGGATGGNCCGCCGGCTATGATTATNGGTTCATTTTCTTTTCTGTCTGCGGCAAAAGCTGCGATTCCGGCAAGCTCCANAACATAAGGTATATTTGTGAAATTTAGCTCTGTTTGCACTGTTATGCCCACTGCGTCAAAGCTTTTTACCTCGCTGTAAGATGCGTGCGTGTATAGTGGGATATTATTTTTTTTCATTAACTCTGCCATGTCTTTCCAGGGCGCAAAAGCCACTTCGCATAGCAGGTCGCTCTCCTTGTTTATGGCGTTGTACAATACGCGCATTCCGTTGTGAGACATGCCTATTTCGTAGAGATCCGGGAAAATCAGGGCAATTTTGGCCAAAACATCGGTTTTGATTACGCTGTTGGCTTCGCCGCCCATGTAACGGGCAGGGTTTTCCACAAAGGGCAGGATTTTAACCAATTGAGAATTCCTTCAGAAGATACATATTTGCGCCGTCCAGCTCTATGTAGCCTTCTTTTATGAAAGAAGATAGTTCCCTGTTCACGGTTTCTCTCGTGGTGCCGCTCATTTCCGCTATTTGCAATTGGGTTGGGCGGTTTTTAAGCATTATAGCAGTCTGTTTGTTGTGTTGCACTCTAACGCCTCTTTCTTCGATAAACTGCATAAGGCAAGATTTTATGCGGCTTTTGATGGTGTTCATGGAGAGGCAGGCGATTTGCATATAGGCTTTGTTCAATTTTTGCGTTGTGAGTCTTAAAAAGGCAAGCGATAACCGTGCGTTGCTCATTATTTCGTTCACAAAGTCTTTTCCTTTGAAAGTGATGATAGAGCACTCTCCCTCGGCTCTAACTGAGACGGAACTTCTGCCGGTTTCGTTTAAAAGTTGTATTTCTCCAAAAAAATCCCCGACTCCAAGCAGGCTTAGCATGCTGTTTCTGGAATTTTTGGCATCGTAGAATACTTTTGCCAGCCCTTTTGCGACAAAAAATATGTATCTACGGGCATCTCCGGCGAGCGTTATGGTTTCATCGTTCTGAAAACTCAAAACCATGCCGATTTTCTCAAATCTACCTATGGTAGCTTCATCCAATTCGCTAAAAAAATCCACTCTGCGGAGCATTTCCGCTATATTTGGAGTTTCTTGCTCAATTATAGGCTTTTTTTTAGACACTTTTGGAATATAGAAAATGCTGATATAGTCGCTTAGTTGAGAATTGAGAGTTGAGAGTGGAGAGTGATTTTAACATATAACGGCTAAAATAACTTAAAAACGCACTTTTTGATTTCTTTAACTCTCAACTCTCCACTCTCAACTCTCCACTAAACCATGAAATCTGAGTTTATCATTGTTTACTATAGTAATTTTTGGCACGAATTTTGCATTCTTTTTAATATGTCTCTATTTGAAGGTCTAAATGTTGCTACGCGCGGTTTGGCCGCTGCGCAGATGGGTATAAACACTTCCGGTCAGAATATGGTGAATGCCAATGTTGAGGGTTATTCTCGCAAACGCATTGAACAAAGTTCGGATTGGCGGCGCGATGGCGCTTATGGGCAAATGGGCTTTGGCGTTGAGGTTTATGCGGTAAACCGAATTCGCGACCAGTTTGTGGATCGTCTGGTGATTGAAGAAAGCACTCGTTATGGCTATTATTCCATGAAAGATGCCGCTTTTCACAGAATTGAGTCTATTTTTAACGAACCAAGCTCAAGCGCTTTAAATCAATTGATGAATAATTTTTGGAATGGCTGGTCTGACCTTGCAAATGATCCGAATAAGGC
>WQSA01000226.1 GCA_009788135.1 Candidatus Fibrimonadales bacterium | reverse complement strand
TTTGGCCAGCCTTCAAAAATAGATGAAGATTTAATAAAGGTAGAAGATGCAGACAGCGTTGCAGACTGGCATTTTATAAATGCAAAGATGAAAGCCGGTTCTAAAATATTAGTTATAGCCAAAGATTTTGCAAACAATGTCGCAAAAAAAGAATTGATGCTACGAGCAGACAGCCTGAAGCTCAAAGCGAAGGATACGACTGAGGTTATTATAGAGCCTCCGAGCTTAGGCGCTCATTATTTGCAAACCGATTTTGCGGGAAAACTGCAATGCCGCATTCCCGTTTTGAACTTTAACTCGGCGGATTTCAGGGATAAAGAAAATAAATGGATTATTTATGATTACGATATGGTTCCAAAGGAACTTGTTGTTGAAAACAGGGATTTTAATTTTAGCGAGCCGTTGAAAGTTAAAGCGTGCAATAAAGCGGAGGATTGCGTTGAAGCGGAGGTGAAATGCCAATAATTCTCCTTTTAGTTTCTCTGACATTTGCGCAGGACCTGTTTGTTCCGCAGAAACCTGCCAAGCCTTTGAGGTTTTGCGTTTCGCAAAGGGAGTGGATTGCCGCTGCCGAAAAATTTGAGGATTGGTCGGAGATTAAAGGCATAAAGAACTTGACTATAAGAATGCCTTATGCCACTTTTGATAATTTTACCGGGCATGATATTTACTGCGGTGTTCAGCGGGCTTTTTTGCATAAAGATGCAATGCAAAAATTGAGATGGGCTGCAGCTGCTTTGAAAAAAAGGGAACCGGATTATAAGTTTATCATTTTTGATGCGGCTCGTTCAAATCATGCGCAAGAGGTGTTGCGGGCTGCGGTGCGCGGAACGCCTTGGCAAAGTTTTGTAACTTCTCCCGCTACGGGCAGCATTCATGCATATGGAATGGCATTGGATATCGGTTTGCTAGACGCTAATGATGAGCTTGTGGACATGGGTTTGCCTTATGATTCCTTTGCCTTTTATGCCGGTAAAAAAGGCGAGAAGCAAGCTTTGGAGCAGGGTTTGCTAACTCAAGCTCAGATTGATAACCGTGAACTTTTGCGTTCGGTTATGGGGCAGAGCGGATGGATAAATTTGCCCAGCGAGTGGTGGCATTTCAATGCCGCCCCCTCAGACACAATCAGAGCGAAATACGCTCAACCCCTGCCTCTCCCGCAATAAAAGCTTCTTTTGCCATGCCAATGAACAAGCCGTGGCCAACAAGTCCGGGAACGCTATCCAATTCTTTGCCAAGAGCAGCGGGGTCTTTTATCAAACCGAAATTTGCATCTGCTATTATGTTTCCCGAATCGCTGATTGCAGGGCCGTCTTTGCAAGCTCCTGCCATGCGAATTTCCAATGCGCCGCCCAGGCTTTTTATCCTGGCATTAGCCAAGCCTAGAGCGGAGGGTAGGATTTCCAGTGGAACGGGGAATTTTTCGCCCAGATTCTTCACTTTTTTTGCGGAATCTGCGACTATAATAAACCTTTGTGCGAGGCTTGCAACTATTTTTTCCAGCAGATGAGCCGCTCCTCGTCCTTTTATGAGGTTCAGGCTTGGGTCTATTTCGTCTGCGCCGTCTATTGCCATGTCCAAGCGCGAAATTGAGCCGCAATCCTTTAATTCGATGCCCATTTCACGGCAGAGCAATGTTGTGCTAAAGCTGGTGCTAACCCCAAAAAACTTCAAATTTTCCGTTTTTTGTCTCTCTGCAAGTCTTTCCAATGCAAAAAACACCGTGCTTCCGGTGCCAAGACCTATGCCCATTCCGTTTTGCGCTAAATTTGCCGCTGCTATGCCAGCTTGCTGTTTAAGGTTTGCCATGCTTGGAAGATAGTAAAAATTTCTATATTTCCACTCAACATAATAGCTCTCTATGAAAGAAGTATTTAAAAAAATTGCCAAATGGATTTTTTTGGGGCCGGCTAATGAGTTCTTGGAAACTGGCCGAGGGTTGCGAGTTGTGACCCTTAACATTACTGCCATACTTGGAGCGTTTTACACGATAATCTTTTTCACCCAGTTGCTTTTGGAAGAGCAAATTTCGCTATATCAAGCTGCTATGGCTTATTGCTCCGCTTTAATTTTTATTGTGAGCTTTATTGTNAGNCACATGAAGAAGGGAATAGAAAAATTCGATTTTTTGAAAGCTGTAGTTACANTGACCATTATTCTTCTTTACTCCATGGTTTATGCTATTATTCCATACGGCGATAAATGGGCGTTTTTGATTCCGCTTATGGTTATCTTTATGATGGAGCTTAAATGGGGCGTTATTTTTTCCACAATCTATTTTGTTTTTATGGTTGTGGCAGAAATTCTATGGGATTTGCGCAGTTTAGAAGTGTTTGCCCGTTATGCCGCTATTTATTGGGCACAGGTAGCCCTTATAATCGCTTATGAGGTACTGAGAAATTATTACAACAGGATGTTGCTAAAGGATAAGGCTGCAATAGAATTTTTGAGCGTGACCGATCATTTGACCAAACTTTACAATCGCAGGCATTTTTCAGCATCCATAGAGAAGGAGTTTGCAAGAGCCGTTAGGCAAAAGGAAAATATAAGTTTTTTAATGATAGATGTGGATTACTTCAAAAAATACAATGATGCCCATGGGCATTTGAAAGGCGATGAATTGCTCATTTCGGTGGGCAATGTTTTGATGCGCATGGCCATGCGTTCCAGCGATTTGGCGTTTCGCATGGGTGGCGAAGAATTTGGAATGCTGCTTCCGAATACAGATTTCAATGGAGCTAATTTGATTGCAGAAAAAATTAGAACGGAGATAAGCGATATGGGTATTGTAACCGTTAGCATTGGCTATGCCAGCATGCTGCCAAAACATGGCGAAAACGCAGAGAAATTATTTAAACTAGCAGATGACAATCTTTACAAAGCTAAAGAGTTAGGCAGAAACAGAGTAGTAGGTTAGCATGAATCACAATTCCCCCCCCCCCCCCCCCCCCC
>WQSA01000225.1 GCA_009788135.1 Candidatus Fibrimonadales bacterium | reverse complement strand
ACAGGATATATTTCAAAATTGGAAGACGTAAGCGAAGTTCCGCAAGACATAGCGCTTTCCAATTTTACAGAGTACGATGCAACCACTATACCGAGTTCCATATCTTTGGAAAGCAAGTTTCCGCCCGTGCAGAGCCAGGGGAATTATGGAACTTGCGTAGCCTGGGCTACAGGATATAACATAAAAACCGCTTTGAACGGCATAGAGAAAGGCTGGGGAAGCGCAGAATTGGCGAGACCGGAAAATCAGACAAGCCCAAAATCCCTGTTTTTTAACATAAACTCATCGGATAAAGGAGCAAGATGCGATGGGACAAGCTTTGAGGCTGCTTTGAATGTTCTAATCACAAAGGGAGCCGCTACCATGAGCTCGGTTCCTTATAATAATATGGGCAACTGCTCTGGTTCCGCCGAAGTCAATTCAAACAATAAAATAGCCAATTACCGCAGAATAGCCTACAATTACAAACTATTTGAGAGCACAAACCGCACCGAGCAAGAAGGAATGACCAAAGATAATTTCAAAGGCTATCTGGCGCAAGGCAGGCCGATTCTGTTTAGCGCAAGAATTGGCGATAGATTCACTAAATGGAAAGATGCCTCGGTTATAAGCTCAGACACATACAACGATCCAGGCGGCCACGCTATGGTTCTCGTTGGCTACGATGACAATAAAAAAGCTTTTAGAGTCCGCAATTCATGGGGCACAAACTGGGGCGATAACGGCAGCATTTGGGTGGACTACGATTACTTTTTGACAAATTGGGCCAAAGTCGCTTATGTTGTGCAAAATGAGTCCGTTCCTGTTTCAAACGGAATTGAGAATATATTGGAAGGCTATGATTTGCTCGCTGCGATGGGGGAAGATTATCCAGATATCGAAAAAAAGAATTCTCCAAGGGCAAGGGCATTTTCCTATGAAATTTACAATTCCGGCAAGAATACAATTCTGGCAAGCCAAAATTGGAGCGTACTTTACATGTATTACAATGCAACTGATGCAAACGATTTTGAAATTATCTATGAAGATTACTACACTGACGAATTCGGAAGTCTTGGCCAACACGGGAAATACAGCTATAGCAAAGCTCTGGAAGGCGGCACATGGAACCATATGAATGTATTGTCTGGCAAAAGAGCAGGAGAAGATGAATTCCCGAATGGTTTTGAGTTAGCTTATGAAATGCCAAAGATCACCGGAAAATATTATTTGGTTGTTTTTGCAGATGCTTATGACCACATCAAAGAGGGCAACGAAGACAACAATTTCTACTTTATAGGCGCAGCAGGCGGCAAGCCTTTGGATATTAAAGACGGCGTTTTGCAAAGCGAACCCGGCAAAGCCCTTGTTAAAATGTCTGCAGCAAAAGAATTTGGCGGCAGCAAAGTCCCAAGAGCGCCGGCAACATCAGTTCAGGAAATTGGCGGCAGTCCAAACGCATATACTCCAGCGGAAATCAGAAAACTGGTTTTGAAAAGCAAAGAGAATGGCATTTTGTCCAAGAAAATTGCGAATCACAGAGAGAATAACAATCAGGCAACAACAAAACGCCACAGGAACAAATGAAAATAAATTTAACGATAATAATTTTGGCAATAGTTGTCGCTTGCAATGCGCAGAGCAAAGAGAAGCAGGCAACTGTTGTTAAGTCAGAAGAAATAACAAAAAATCTTGCAGACGGCAAATCCGTGCAGATAAAAAATGCCGTTATAGAAGGCAGCTTGATTTTTGACAAAGCGAGTACCGTCAACGCCAATGTCTATTTTGAAAAATGCATTTTCAAAGGGAGCATTAAAGCGGAGGATGTCCGTTTTAACGGCAATGTGATTTTTTTGGAGAGCGAGTTTCAAGAAAAAGTGGAGTTTCATAACAATTCTATTTTCGGAATGGTGAATTTCAGCAGAAGCGTTTTTAAGAGCGATGCGATTTTTGCGAATATGGCGGTATGGGCAAAGAACAGNTATTTTAGCGGCATAAAAGCCAGCAAAAAATTCTCGCTCGAAGCAAGCGATTTTCACGGCAATTTGACATTGATTCGTTCCGAATTTTCCGATGCATTTTCTTTGCAAGAAACTTTTGTTTTGGGAAGTTTGCAGGCTGCAGACATAAAATTCGACGGTTCCACGGATTTTGCAATGCTTGAAGTTTTGAGAAGAGCCATATTCACGCACTCAACATTCAAAAATACTCCGGATTTTTCAAGCAGCAAAATAGTCAAAGAATAATTTCGTAATTATACCCCTGTTCCACCAAAAACAACTGGCGGTTCATAGCGAATTCCTGCTCTCGGGAATCTTTTGTCACAAGCGAATAAAACATAGCGGGGCGGCCATCTTTTTTTGGGCGCAAAACTCTGCCCAGCCGCTGAGCTTCTTCCTGACGGCTGCCGAACGTGCCGGATATCTGAATCAAAACGCTCGCATCCGGAAGATCTATTGCAAAATTCCCCACCTTGCTCACCATCAAAATTCTAATCTCGCCCTTGCGAAACAGGTCGTAAATTCTATCGCGTTCTTTGTTCGGAGTTTTGCCCGTGATCAGCGGGGTGTCTATTTCTTTTGCAAGCGCATCCAATTGCTCAAGATATTGCCCTATTATCAAAATTCTATCGTTTTCCTCGCTGTGCTTTTCAAGCAAGCTCTTCACAACTTTGAATTTTTCCGGATTGCAACCCGCTATGAAAATTTTATCCCTTAGCGGCGCAACCGCATAAGACATTTTCATATCTATGCTCATAGGTATTCTTATCTCATGGCACTTTGCGCCGGCAATCCATCCCTGGCTTTCCAAAACCTTCCACGGTATATCAAATTTCTTTGGCCCAATAAGAGAAAAAACCTCCGTTTCCTTATGGTCTTCCCTAATCAGCGTAGCGGTCAATCCCAAGCGCCTGGTAGCCTGCATATCAGCAGAAAACCTGAACACCGGGGCAGGCAAAAGATGAACCTCGTCATAAATCATCAGCCCCCA
>WQSA01000224.1 GCA_009788135.1 Candidatus Fibrimonadales bacterium | reverse complement strand
CATAACCTTTCGCTAAATAGAAACGCAGTTCCATTCAATCAGATGACTTTTTCTTCGGAGATTGGACCGCTTAGGGTCATGAGTCTTTACGGCGATTTGCGAGTTGACTCGTTTTCAATGAGCACGGCCAATCTTAAAAGCAGGAATCTCTATGCGCATCGCTATGAATTGAATTTGGGAAATACTCAAATTGGCATAAATGAGATAACGGTTTTATACGATTTGAACAAGCCCTGGCTTTTTGTGCCGATAGTTCCTCTGTTTATTGAAAAAGGAAATTACACTGAGGATAACAACAACGGTACTTTATCCATAGATTTCAGTCAACGCTTGCCTTTTGGTTTTAGAGTTTACTCAGAGTTTCTGCTTGACGATATGGAAAGCCCTACAAGCTTGATTCGCAACGACAATATCGAAGCGAAATGGGCATGGATGGCAGGTATCTCGTATGCCAGAAATCTTGGGGATTTCAAAATGGGAAGCCTCGCTGAATATGCAAGGGTTGAGCCATACGTATATTCTCATTTTCATCCCAACACTGCGCAAATAGCGCACCTAGGCTATCCTATTGGAGCTCCGAACGGCCCGAATAGCCAAACGATAAACTGGCTTCTTTATGCAAAGCGCAAAGAAGCTTTCCAAATTCAGATAGGGCAGGAATGGGCATGGAAAGGCACGGATTACGGCAGCGCAATTAACGACACAACGCCAACCATCGGACATTTTGAAAAGGAAAAACGTTTTTTGAAAGGCGCAAATATGAAATATTCGTTAACACCGGCAATATCTTATGGCACATCGCATTATGCGATTAGCACGGAGTATTCGTTTTTTGGCAAAAGCGCTTTTTGTTCCAGAGTTATGCTGTTATGGTGATATAAAAACTGTGAGGTAAATATGAATAATCGCAATACGGTCGAGAAAACAAAAGAAGAATTGGAAAAAGAAGCCTTGGACGAGGCCGAGGTTCGCAACATGGAAAAGACTCTTGCTATCTTAGAGCAAGGCATAGCCTTGGAGGTATCAAGGAAAAGACTTGGCGTTAAATAACTTTTCTAATTTCCTATTATGGATGAAATTCTCTTCCTATCCAGGTTGCAATTTACCGTAACAACGGTTTATCATTTTATCTTTGTTCCCTTAACCATAGGCTTAGGGCTTTTTATCGCTATTTGGGAAACTTTGGCCTATAGGAGCGGCAACTCCGAAGATGAGCGGGTTGCAAAGTTCTGGGGCAGATTGTTTTTGCTGAACTTCTCTGCAGGCATAGTTACCGGCATTGTGCAGGAATTTCAGTTTGGAATGAACTGGTCTGAATACAGCCGCTTTGTGGGCGATGTCTTTGGCGTGCCGCTTGCCATAGAAGCTTTGCTCGCATTTTTTGTAGAAAGCACTTTTTTGGGGCTTTGGATTTTTGGCAGATGCATTTTGCCCAAAGCGGTTCATCTATCTTGCATATGGATTGTGTTCGCAGCTTCCTGCATATCGGCATTCTGGATTCTAGTGGCAAACAGCTTTATGCAAAATCCTGTGGGCTACGTGTTCAACAACGGTCGCGCAGAAATGACGGATTTTTTAGCGCTTGCTACAAATCCATATGTTTTGCATCAATTTCCTCACGTTATTTCAGCCAGTATATGCACAGGAGCGTTTTTTGTTTTGGGAATTTCTGCGTGGAAAATTCGCGAAGGAGCAAAAGATTTTCATCTGTTTGAAAGGACTTTTAAGTTTGCGCTGGCAATGGGATTTATCGGAGTTGTAGCTGTTGTCTTTAGCGGACATTTGCAGGGGCAATCTGTGGCAAAATTGCAGCCTATGAAATTGGCTGCTATGGAAAATTTGAGAGAAACTGCAAATCCTGCAACGCTTTCCATTTTACCCGGAATAGAAATGCCGGCCATGCTCAGCTTTATGGTTTACAACAAGCCTAGCGGAGAAGTCAAGGGAATGAATGAATTGCAAAAAGCCTTTGAATATCGCTATGGGCCTGGAGATTACATTCCGCCTGTGTGGATTTCTTACGCATCGTTCAGAATTATGGTCGGCTGTTCGCTTGCAATGCTGGCTATTCTTTTTTACGGATTCTTTAGATATGTGCTTTCCGAAAAACCGATGCATAGAAAAATTTTACTGCTCATTGTGTTTGGAATTCCATTGCCTTACTTAGCGAATACTGCAGGGTGGCTAATTGCGGAAACCGGCCGCCAGCCTTGGATAGTTTATGGTTTAATGCCTACGGATAAAGCGGTGTCTATAGGAGTTACGAGCGGCAGTTTGACTTTTTCTCTGGTTGCTTTTTCTACTATTTACGTAATACTGGCGGTTATAACATTTCTTTTGATGCGGCGCGAGATTTACCGTGGTTGCCTTGAGCGCAGCAGCGGAGCAGTTCGGAGGGTTTTATGAGTTTGGAAGTTTTATGGTTTGTGCTTATTGCAGTTCTATGGGTAGGATTTTTCTTTTTGGAAGGCTTTGATTTTGGCGTTGGAATATTGCAGTTCTTTTTGGGAAAAAATGAGCGAGAACGTGGAACTTATATCTATGCAATCGGTCCGCACTGGGATGGAAACGAGGTTTGGCTTTTGACTGCAGGCGGAGCGACTTTTGCGGCTTTTCCTATGTGGTATGCGGCTTTTTTCAGCGCGCTTTATGTGCCGCTTGTGATTTTGCTTTTGGCTTTGATTGTAAGGGGTGCGTGCTTTGAAATCAGGCATAGGGCAGATTTCCCAGAGGCGCGCTTTGTGTGCGATGTAGCTCTTGCTGTTGGCAGCCTTTTGGCAGCATTGCTGATGGGCGTTGCCATGGCGAATTTTACGATTGGCATTCCTATAGAAAATGGAAACTTCACAGGAACTTTTTTTGATTTAGTTAAGCCTTATGCTCTGTTTGGCGGCGTGCTGGGGCTTTCTCTTTTTTTGACAAACGGAGCGCTGTTTTTGACTTTGAAAATAGAAGGCGAACTGCAGTTGAGAGCGTTTAAATTGGCAAAGATTGC
>WQSA01000223.1 GCA_009788135.1 Candidatus Fibrimonadales bacterium | reverse complement strand
GACAGATTTTTTATGGACCCCGGACATATGTCCGCAGCGTTCTATTCGGCGCTTTGTTTCACAAAAAGGCTAACTACGGAAGATTTAAGCAATTTTAGACAGCTAGGCAGCCATACTCCAGGACACCCGGATTTGGACGTGATAAGAGGCGTAGAGAATACCTCCGGCCCGCTCGGACTTGGGCATGCTTTGGCCCTCGGCTCCGCTATTGCAGAGAGAATTCTGGTAAATCGCTTTGGAAAACTGTTTGAGCATAAGACTGTCTGTCTCTTATCCGACGGCACCGTTCAAGAGGAAATTGCCTATGGCGTTGGACGCATGGCAGGGCATTTAAAGCTCTCAAACCTCATATTTTACTTTGATTCCAACGGGATTCAGCTTTCAAGCCCAACCAACGAAGTTATGAGCCACAGCGTAGCCGCTCAATACGAGGCATGGGGTTGGCGAGTTTACAGCATAGACGGCCACAACCCGGACGAACTCAGAAAAGCATTTACGGATGCCTACTCGGAAACCGACAAGCCTGTTATTATAATAGGCAACACCACCATGGGAAAAGGCATTAAAGACGGAGAAAATAAACCATTTGAGAACAAGGTTTCCACGCACGGACAGCCTATAGATGCGGCTGGCGCTTCTACCAACAACACCATTGCAAGCTTGGGCGGAAACCCGGAAAATCCTTTTGTAGTTTGGCCCGAAGTTGAAGAGGCTTTTAATCTGCGCCTTAAGGATTTGCAAAAAGAAGCCGATGGCTGGCAAGGCAGATTTGAAACTTGGAAAAAGGTTTATCCTAATTTGGCAAAAGAATTGGAAGATTGGCAGAATAACAAGGCTCCAGTTTTGGATTTATCTGCAATTCCGCAAAAACAGGGCGTTGCAACAAGGGTAAATTCCGGTGCAATTCTCTCTTGGCTTGCAGACAATCAAAAAAATATGGTAGTCTCCTCTGCAGACCTTTCTAACAGCGATAATACGCAAGCATTCCTGGATAAAACAGGAATTTTCAAACCAGGCGATTTTAGCGGCGCATTTTTGCAGGCCGGAGTTGCGGAACTCACAATGGGTTCGGTTATGTGCGGCATTGTTTTGCACGGAGAATTCACAGCGACTTGCGCTACATTCTTTGTGTTCAGCGATTATATGAAGCCCATTATGAGGCTTGCATCTCTAATGGCGTTGCCTGTTAAATTCCTGTTCACTCACGATAGCTTCAGGGTTGGCGAAGACGGCCCAACCCACGAGCCTATTGAGCAAGAAGCCCAGGTTCGCTTGCTTGAAAACTTGACTTTGCCCAGCGGCAAGCCTGCTATGCTGGTCCTCCGCCCTGCGGATGCAACAGAAACAACGCTCGCTTGGGAAATGGCTATGGCAAACGGCAATAGCCCAACAGCTTTTATATTGTCCAGGCAAGTTATGCCGCCTTTGGAGAATCCGCATTCAAAGGCAAATGCCGCTGGATACATTGTGCAATACGCAGAAAATCCGGATATAACATTTGCCGCCAACGGTTCCGATGTTTATCTGTGCTGCCAGGCTGCGAACATTTTACGGAACGAAGGTCTTTCCATACGCGTAATAAGCGTTATGAGCCCAAGGCTTTTCGCAGATTTGCCGCAGAATGAACGTGAAGCTTTGATTCCTCGCTGGGGAGCAGCCTTTGCTGTTTCCAGCGGCGTGCCTTCTGTGTTCACGCCTGTTGTGGGGCCGCTTGGCCGTTCATGGGGGTTGGCTGAGTTTGGAAAATCTGCGCCATTCCCGGTTTTGGAGAAAGAATTTGGCTATACGCCGGAAGCTGTGGCAGAGAAGGCTCGAAACTATTTGGCTGAATACAGAGAGATGCGGAGAGAGCTATGCTCATAAGTTTCTTGAAAAAAGAAGAGGGAGAAGATGGGCCTCAGTCTAAATTTATGGGCAAGGGAGATATAATCTTCTTGCTTGTTGTAGGCGGGCTTATCGGAGGTTTTTGGTATTACAACAAGAGCACCAAAGAACAGACTTACAATCACTATGCAAAGTGCGATGCTCTGTTTTTTGAAGACAATCTGAGCGATGCCAAGAAGTGTTATGAAGAAGACGCTTTGAAATTGAATTATCGTTTGGATAGTTTGGATTCAATTGGTTCAAACAGAATTGAAAAAATAGAGTCTCTTTTGGAGGGAGATGCTTTGTTTTTTGCAGACAGCCTTGGCGAAGCGAGGCGTTGTTATGAAGCAGCGCTGAGGTTAGGCACAGAAGCTGTTAGCGAGGGCAGAGTTAAGAGAGTGGATAGCATTTTAAGCGCAGTTTCAAGCGATTAAACCTTCCAATAATTGCAGTCTAGCAAATACGCCAGCAATTCCTTGCCTTCCGCATTCTGCGAAAGTTCTTCAACCATCGGCAAATAACGGCGCATTCTCTCGTTTTGCTTTTGGCCCAGAAATCTGCGCTCCCTGTCCAGCTTCGCTTCCGCTCGCTGGCGAATGCGGCTGGCAAGCTCGTCTTCGTTTATGGGAGACATCTTTATAAAGTTTATGCCAAAATCTGCGGCTGTTTTTTGAATCTCAATTTCTTCAACAGGAGTGATTAGGGAAATGGCAAGGCCGCTTCTGCCAGCTCTCGCCGTGCGACCGCTGCGATGAACATAAACCTCGTGATCGCTTGGATGGTCGTAAACAATAACATGCGTAACATGGCTAACATCTATGCCGCGCGCTGCAACATCCGTGCATATCAAAAGCTTCAAAGCGTTTTGCCTGAATTCGCCCAAAACCTTTTCCCGCTCAGCCTGAGAAATATCTCCGGAAAGAGCTTTCACAGGAAAACCGTAATCGCGCAAAACCTGTTCCAGATATGCAATGTCTTTTTTCATATTGCAAAAAATCATGCAGCTTTCCGGATTTTCCCANTCCAGAATTTTAATCAGCAGAGAATCTTTGCTCATGGCTTCNGAAGCGTAATAGCGATGCTCCAGATTTTTCGCTATAACCTGATCGTATGAAAGAGAAAGGAAATCTGCGTTCTGGCGCTGAAATTCTCTTGCAAGGCTTTT
>WQSA01000222.1 GCA_009788135.1 Candidatus Fibrimonadales bacterium | reverse complement strand
TTTGCAAATTTAACCGCCAAATTAAAAGCAAGAGTTGTTTTGCCAACTCCGCCCTTATTGTTGAACATCGCAATTTTCTTTGAACGGGTAAATTTCATTGATTGTAATTTAGAAAAGTATTTTCTACCTTACCCCTATGAACCTCAATAAACTGCTATTCAGCGCTTTATTCTGCGCAACATCTGCTCTTGCGCAATTTGACAATCTGATGGGTCCTGCGTATAACCCTTATGGAACATTGGGCGCAGCTCCAACCATTGCAGACCTTATTGCAAAACCCAGCGATATTTACGGTCACAAGTTTATTTATATTGCGCCTATTGACTATGCAGGCTATTCAGCTTTTGATTTAGCAGGAGGCTCAACATTCCTGGGTTTTGACCATTCCTTGACTTTGGGCTATGCCAAAAGTTCCTGGGGACTTGCTTTGAATTTAGCTCTTGATAAATTGTGGTATAGTTATGATGAACGTTATTACGTATTTGAAGATAGAGAGGTTTTCGCAGGCGATAATATAGGTTTGAATGTTTCGCTGGATTTTAAAAGGTTCGTTATTTATGCTCATACCAATTGGTTGACTAATGAAAAATATAGAGGAATTCTCGGAAAAGAAAGCTCTACAAAAAATATTTCGCTCGGCGTTGCTGGAGGCAGCAAACTGGTTTGGGACGTAGCTCTTAATTTTACTCGTACCGGCACAATGGAAGAATTTAAACGGCAGGTATCAGATGATGTCGTATATATATACCCAGTTTTTGATACCTTGACAAGTATAGGAGCGCAGTTTAACCTTGGGTATAAAGCGTTGCAAAACGATAAAGCAAAGTTTATTGTTGGATTAAACAATAACTTCAAATGGCATTTTAAAGAAAGAGAAAGTATGCGCCTCCTCCTCTGGAGAGGTGAGGTAGAAAAAGATAGCGATTACGCTTTATCTCTTTATATTTGTCCGAATATTTTGGGAGAGGTCATTTTAACAAAGCATTTGCTTGCTTTTGCCGGCGCAGAGCATACAATTAGTTTTTTGGATGGTAAAGGCTACTGGGAAAAATACGAGTTGCGGATTCGAAATTTAGAAACAACCGATTCTTACTTCGGTTTGCGTTATAAAGGGGAAAGCTGGGCACTGGAAGCACGCTTGCAAAAAAATGTATGGCAGGCTCTTGACGGAAAAGATCCTTTTATAAACCTCGGCGGATTTATTTACTTTTAGCATTTTGCTCATTATACTGAGTAAATATTTACTATATTTCCCCACATGCCAGTTAAATACGATATTTTCATTTCATACAGGCGCAAGGGCGGTTATGATACAGCAAAATTGCTTTACGACCGACTCAGAATGGAAGGCTATTCCGTTTCCTTTGATATAGATACCTTGGAAAAAGGAGACTTTGACAAAGAGCTGGAAAGCAGAGTCCGTGATTGCAAAGATTTTTTGGTCGTGATGAGCTCCGGAATTTTTGACCGGTTTTTTACCCCAGACCACGACCCTAAAGATGACTGGGTTCGCCGAGAAATAGCTTGCGCTCTCTTGGAACGTAAAAATATTGTCCCGATTATTTTAGACGGTTTCAACTGGCCAAAAGAAGCCTTGCCTGCAGACGTTGCCGGCTTGGCCAAAAAAAATGGCATAGACCTCAACCCCAAGCATTTCGAAGCCGCGTATGCAAACTTGAAGCGAAAATTTCTGGACTCGAAACCGCTCTGGACAATAAAGTATAAGAAAGAAATCATCACAGGCCTTTTCTTTGTGCTCGTCGCAACCGCAGTTTTATTTTATTTAGGAATGACTGAATATTACAACAAAACATATTCTGAAAAAGACTTTGTGTTTCAATTGGAAAAGCGAAAATCCGATTCCCTGCTCAGAGTAAACGATTCTATAATAAAACGCCAAGACTCGCTCAGAAGCGCACGGGAAAAGCAAAGAGCCATCAGGCAAGACTCGCTGGTGCAAGCAAGCAAATCGCAACCCGAGCTTACGAAAGTTGTAAAAGTGGAAAAAGCCGAAAAAACTCCTGACAAAACCTTGCACTGGAATGGCCCCAATGACCCTGTTGGAAGGGCTATCTTCGAAAAATTGCAGCCTTTGGGAGTCCAAAGAACAAAATGCTCAAACGACGGCATAAACATAAGCGCTACCAGCCCAAACTGCACGATAGCAAGAGGCAATATAGAGTGCTCTTACTCCCCGAAATTCTCCGTAACGGATTGCAACGGCAAATTGCTGGGCATACTGGATGCAAGCATCAAATTCCGAACAGAACCTCACACGGAAGAATTAGCGGCAAGGGAAGAACTGGCAAATGAGCTAAGAAACACGAATTTTAGCGACGTTATAGAGAAAATAAGGGAAATACCTTGACAAAAACCCTTGAATTTGCTATATTTACGACCTATGAAAACTCCTGTTATAAACCCAAACGCAGTAGAGCGTAAATGGAAGATTGTCGATGCAGAAGGCAAGCCCCTTGGGCGTGTTGCCAGCAAAGTTGCCTATTTGTTGATGGGCAAGCATAAGCCGGTTTATGCCCCAAACACGGATGTTGGCGATTTTGTCGTTGTTATAAACGCTTCAAAAGTAGCTTTAACAGGCAAAAAAGCGGAAACCAAGCAGTACTTCCATCACACCGGAAATATAGGCGGGGAACGCTGGATATCTTTTAAGCAATACTTGGACCGCAAACCCGAATTTCCAATTGAACACGCCGTTTGGGGAATGCTCCCTCACGGCTCGCTTGGGCACACTATTTTCAGAAAACTAAAAGTGTATGCAGGCGCAGAGCACAAAGAAACCGATAAAAACCTTGAACCGGTGGCTATCTAAAAGAGGGAATATTATGGCAGCAAAAACTCCTGGAAAAGAAAAAGCCGCTCAGCAGAAAATTTACCGCGGCACAGGCCGCCGCAAAAGCGCAGTGGCAAGCGTAATCCTCAAAGAAGGCAATGGCAAACGCGTTGTGAACGGTCGCGATTTCAAAGATTACTTCCATTCAGACGTGCAAAACATGGTGGCAAACCTTCCGTTCTCCGTTCTTGGCAATGCCGAGAAATGGGATGT
>WQSA01000221.1 GCA_009788135.1 Candidatus Fibrimonadales bacterium | reverse complement strand
GATTTTTCCACGCAAAAAGAAACATCGCTCTGAGTTGCAAAAGCCAAGGTTGCGCATTTGGCAATGCTGCCTTGAANATCGCAGGGTTCCAAAGTTGCACCCGTAAGTTCGGATAGTTGGNTAAAGGTGAGCATTTNTCTGATGAATTTAGTAAATTACGCTTCATGCCCCAAACCTTGGAATGCACAATATCNTCCGTAGTCTTCGCAAATGAAAGGAGCGGTTTTACAGTTGCTCGCATAAAAAGAGATAAACTCAGCGAAACTGCGGCTGGGAATTTTCCGCCNGTTCACGCTGGGGAAAGAGTGCGCTTGACCGGAGACTGGGGAGAACATCCGAAATTTGGGAAGCAGTTTGTGGTTACAGGGTGCGAAATTTTGCAGCCGCAAGGCGAAAGCGGGTTGATTACGTATTTGGCTAGCGGAATTTTTGCAGGCGTTGGGGAAAAAACTGCGGAAAAACTTGTGGGAATTTTCGGAGAAGAATTGCCCAGCGTTTTGGATAAAGAACCAGGCAAATTGCGTGGAGCGGTTAGAGGATTAAGCGGAAAAAGACTNGAAAAATTTATAGACGATTGGAGCTTGCANCAGGAGAGCAGAAAAACNTTGCTGTTTCTTTACAAATTGGGATTCACAGGCGCAAAAGCCATGAGCGTTTGGAGCATATACAAAGGAAATACGGAAGATGTAGTCAATGAAAATCCTTACGCTTTGTGCGAAGAACCTTTTGCTTATAGCTTTGAAATAGCAGACAACGCCGCAAAAAAAATCGGGTTTGAAGAATGTGCAAATTTAAGACTGCGAGCTGCCATAGCGTATACTCTTAGAGAAGCAAAATACGATGGCGGCCACGCATTTATGCCAAAAGAAAATCTGCTGCAAAAAACAATGGAATTTTTGCGCATAATTCCATACGGCCCAGACGATGATATTTTTGACAATCTCTATGCATCGCTGAACGGATTGCAAAAAAACGGAAAAGTGCAAATTCAAAATGACAGGGTTTGGCTCCCTGAACTCTACGAAGCGGAAAAATTCATAGGAACTTTTATTCGGCAATCTTTTGANTTTGGAGAAAATATTTCGCANCTTGACGCAGATGCAAATTATGCAGCAAGTATGCAAGGAATAGAATACAGCCAAGAACAACTGCTAGCGATTAAAAATGCCGTTTCAAGCAATTTCTTTGTGATTACCGGAGGTCCTGGTACAGGCAAAACCACCATATTAAAAGGCATTCTGCATATTTTGAATTTGAAGAAAAAAAAAGTTATGCTCGCCGCGCCCACAGGGCGTGCTGCTCGCCGCATGGCAGAGGTTTGCCAGTTTAAAGCGAGTACCATTCATCGCTTGCTGGAAATAGATCCTAAATCGGGGCTCTTTTCCAGAAACGAAATGAATCCACTGGCCGCAGACTGCGTTATAATAGACGAAAGCTCTATGATAGACAACGAGCTTGCCGCAGATTTAATGCGAGCTTTGAATCCTGGAACGCAATTGATTTTAATCGGCGATGCAGACCAGTTGCCAAGCGTTGGCCCGGGCAATGTGCTCAGGGAAATACTCTCTTGCCCGGAAGTTCATTCCATACGTCTTTCTAAAATATACAGGCACAACGATGCGAGCGATATTGCAGAAAATGCTCATCGCATTTTGGCAGGTCATTTGCCCAATATAAAAAACGGTTCGCACTTTCATTATTTGTCTTATCAAAATTCCGAGGAAGCGCTTTCCATTTTAAGCGAGCTCTCAAAAAGCAACGAGCTCCAGGTTTTAACGCCAATGCACAAAGGAACTTTGGGAACCATAAATCTGAATGCTTTTTTGCAAAAAATTATGAACTTCAACGCTTATGGTTTTGAATACAGGGGTTCGCGTTGGCAAATTGGCGATCCTGTTATGCAGTTGAAAAACAACTACGATAAAGATATTTTCAACGGCGATTTGGGACGAATAACAAAAGTCATGCCCACTGCAAAGAAAATAGAGGCCGATTTTGACGGCAGAGCAATCACCGTGGAAGGCGACGAATTTGAGCACTTAACCCTCGCTTATGCCTGCACGGTGCACAAGAGCCAGGGCAGCGAATACAAAGCCGTAGCGGTTATGCTGGATTTTTCGCATTCCATTATGCTGCAAAGAAATTTGCTATACACCGCTGTCACAAGGGCAAAGGAAAATATATGGGTTTTGGCAAGCCAAGGCTCTTTGGAAACCGCTGTTCGCAACAACAGGGAAAGACTAAGATGGACAGCGCTTAGGGAGTTTATATGAGCAATCTCTGGTTCCCATACGCACAGATGAAAACAATGCCGCCGCCTTTGAAGGTTGTTGCGGCAAAAGGCGTTAAGCTTTGTTTGCAAGACGGGCGTGAATTGATAGATGCTATTTCAAGTTGGTGGTGCGTTATTCACGGCTATAATCATCCGAAAATAAATGCAGCGCTCAAAGAGCAGATGGAGAAATTTTCCCACGTTATGCTCGGAGGATTGACACACGACCCTGCGGAAAAGTTGGCAGAGGAATTAGTTAGAATCACGGGTCTAAGCCATGTTTTTTTTGCGGACTCCGGCTCGGTTGGCGTGGAAGTCGCTATGAAAATGGCGGTGCAGTTTTGGAAAAACCAGGATGTTGATGGCAAGCATAAGTTTGCCTGTTTGCTTAGAGGCTATCACGGGGATACAAGCGGAGCGATGTCGCTGGGAGACCCGGAAGAAGGTATGCACCATTTGTTCAAAGGCTATTTGCCAAAGCAGTTTTTTATAGAACCGGATTTGCGAGAAATGGAGAATCTGTTTAAGGAGCATGGCAAAGAAATTGCCGCTTTTGTTTGCGAACCGCTTTTGCAGGGAGCAGGAGGTTTTTATTTTTATTCGCCAGAATTTTTGAGAGGAGCAAGGGAGCTTTGCGACAAATACAATGTTTTGCTGATTGCAGATGAGGTTGCAACGGGGTTTGGTCGTACGGGAACTATGTTTGCTTGCGAGCAGGCTGGCATTGTTCCTGATATTATGGTTTTGGGCAAGGGTTTGACTGCGGGTTATTTGGGGCTCAGCGCAACGCTTGCC
>WQSA01000220.1 GCA_009788135.1 Candidatus Fibrimonadales bacterium | reverse complement strand
CGCTTTGAAATTACCTTGTCCAGCGTTTCAAAAGCTCCGCCGCATATAAACAAAATGTTGCGGGTGTTTATTGGAACCAAAGGCGCTTCGGGATGTTTGCGACCTCCCTTTGGAGGAATGGTTGCAACGGTTCCTTCCAGAATTTTCAGCAATCCCTGCTGAACGCCTTCTCCGGACACGTCTCGCGTGATTGAAGGGTTTGCGGATTTGCGAGCAATTTTATCCAATTCATCAATAAAAACAATGCCCTTTTCCGCTGCCTGAACATTGTATTCAGCCGCTTGGTAAAGCCTTACCAAAATGCTATCCACGTCTTCGCCAACATAGCCCGCTTCTGTTAAAACGGTAGCGTCTGCTATGGTAAACGGTACCTTCAAAAAACGGGCTAAAGTTTGCGCCAAAAGCGTTTTGCCAGAACCTGTGGGTCCAACAAAAAGAACATTTGACTTGTCTATTTCAACCGACAATTTTTTTGTGTTTTTTAAGTGAAGTCTTTTGTAATGATTATACACAGCCACGCAAAGCGCTATTTTCGCTCTGTCTTGGCCTATCACAAATTTATCTAAATGACTTTTCAATTCTGCCGGAGGAGGCAAGAATATTTCCTGCTGAGCGTCTTGTTCCTGCTGCCCGGCCAACCTTCCATCTTTATCCGATAAAATCGCAATATGGCAAGCCTGAATGCATCTATTGCATATAGCAGCACCTGTGGCTCCAGTTATCAGCCTTTCCACTTCGTCTAAGGTTGCTCCGCAAAAACTGCAAGGTGCCTGATTTTTTCTCACTTCCCTTTATCCCTTGGCTTGAATACCTCATCTATTATGCCGAATTCCAAAGCTTCCTGTGGAGTCAGATAAAAGTCTCGGTCTGTTTTTTTCTTTATTTCTTCAGTGCTTTTCCCTGTATGCTTTGCAACTATGTCATTGAGTTTATCGCGAGTGTTCACTATTTCTCTTGCGTGAATTTGAATGTCTGAGCTTTGCCCCTTTGCATAGCCTTGCGGCTGGTGGAGCATTATGCGGGAATGCGGAAGCGCAAACCGCTTTCCCTTTGTGCCGGCTGCAAGTATAATAGCAGCCATGGAAGAAGCTTCTCCTATGCATATTGTAGCCACGTCTGAGCGAATATGCTGAATGGTATCGTAAATGGCCAAGCCGCTTGAAATATAACCGCCAGGACTGTTGATGTAAATAGTCACATCTTTTTGCGGATTTTCGTATTCAAGATAAATAAGCTGCGCCATTATAACGTTTGCAACTTCATCGTTTATGGGCGCTCCCAAAAAAATTATGCGCTCCTTTAGCAGGCGAGAGTATATGTCAAAAACCCGCTCGCCTCTGCCCGTATCTTCTGTTATGCTGGGGATTATCATGCGTTCTCCTGTGCTTTTTCTGGCAAGCTCTCGCCTATAAGCATGCACTGAGCAAGTTCAATCTTCAAATTTTCGCGAATTTTATTTATTTGCCCGTTCTTTCGCATGGTATCTTTAACCATTGCAAAATCCATTCCCATTGAATCTGCGATTTTCTGTATTCTGGCATCCACCTGGCCTTGAGTCGGCTTTAGCGACTCTTGCTCCATTATGGCACGCAAAATGCGCTCTTCCTGAATGGCACGGATTATGTCCGGGCGCATGGTGTCCAGTTGTTCCTTGGAAATATGCACATGCTCTTCTTCTTCATGCTCGTGGTTGTGGCTATGCTGACGCATGCTTCTTTCCGCAGTGTATTTTATTTGCTCTTCCAAAACTGGGAAAGGATTTTTCTCGATTATCTTGTCTAAGGCTTCTTTGAGCGCATTCATGCGAGCGCCCCGCTGTTTATCGGCCAAAACATCATCCGATATTTTTGTTTTTAAATCTTCTTCGTCTTTTGCGCCTATTGCCGAATAATCGAGTTCTTCGCCTTCCTTAGCAAATCTTTTGCGTACGTCCTGGAGCACATCGTTTATTTCTTCTTCAGAAACTACAACAGGCGAGACTTTGACCCCAAGGTCTTTGTAATCTTGCACAACGAGCGGTTTGTTAAGCGCAATGGAGAGCTTGTAGGTGAGGTCTTCCCCGCGCTGCGAATGAAGTTCTCCGTGTTCGGCCGGAGCAGCTATCTCCAGTTTTTCCTCTGTTTTCCAGGTTTCGACAATTTTTTCAAATTCCTCTCTGAGGTCGCCGTTTACAACTTTATCCACGGTTTCGTGATAAACTTCGTCGCCAAAGCGAGAGACAAAGAGCTGTTTTGGAACTTGCCCAGGGCGAAAGCCTTTCATAGACACTTGCTTGCGGAACTCGCCAATGCTCTTTTCAAAAAGCTTGCCCATTTCGCTAAATGAAACGGTAAATTCAACTGAACGATGGTTTTCGTCAGTTTTGCTGATGTTGGTTTGACAGTTTATGGCCAATGTTCTCTCCTGGTAAAATGCAATGCGAAAGGGGAGAGTTGAACTCCCATACCTTGCGGTGCTAGGTTCTAAGCCTAGTGCGTCTGCCAATTCCGCCACTTTCGCTGGTGTGGGAGCAATATAGAAAATTTTCCTATTTTAGACAAAGTAAAAATGATTTTCAGAAAAATTGCAATTCTTTGTTTGTTCCTGTGCGCGGTGGCCTTTGCTGACACAACCGCTGTAGATACGGCTATTGTAGATACCGCNTTCGCTGATACGGTTGTCGCTGACACAACCTTTGTTGATGCCGCCATTGCAGATACCGTTATAGCAGACACTACAAAAATAAAGCCCGGGCTTCATTTCTTTGTTTCGGCAGGAGCGCAGTTTATAAATTTTAAAGGCCGCTCAAAATTCAAAGCTCTTTTGGATACTCAATACGCCAAGTTCCTGGATGATTATTACGCCGATTACGAAGGGGTTCTTCCGCTACAACAGCCATTTCAAACGGTGAATTTGTCTTTTCCCATAATGGCCGGCATAATATGGCAGTTCAACGATATGCATTCTATGGGTTTGGGCGCAGGTTTTTTAAACGATAACGAATCGGTTGTTTTAACGGACAAGCATGGCGAAACTCGCAACTACGAATATACGCTGCAAGCGTTTCCTCTTTTTATGGAATATCGCCTGCTGATTTCCCCGAATTTGATTTCGCTGAAGAACGGCGACTATTTCAGCTTGTTTTTGCGCTATTACTGGATGCTCCCAGGCAC
>WQSA01000219.1 GCA_009788135.1 Candidatus Fibrimonadales bacterium | reverse complement strand
AGCACCTTGCCTTTGTTCAATTTGGCTTCAATTTTTGCCTGAAATAAGCGTTCAATGGGCTTCATAAGCATAAATATACAAAATTTGGGAATGAATTCCCAAATTTTGATTTAAAAATGGGAATGAATATGCGAAAGTATTCAAAAAATACAATATTTAGCTTTTCAAAAAGTATTTCTTACTGGACAATTTTTCAAATTTTGTATTTTTGTCTAGTACAATGGACAAAATTGGTGATTTTATGGAGTTAATAGATAGGCCAGAGTATATAGAGAAGCTCAAAATGTGGTGCGATTATACCGATGTAGTGAAAATTGTCACCGGGGTAAGACGCTGCGGCAAGTCCATTTTGCTGACTTTGTTTCAGAATTATCTCAGAGCAAATGGTGTTGAAAAAGATCAAATTCAGGAAATCAAATTTGAGCTGGAAGAAAACGAATGGCTTTTGGACCGCAAAAAATTGCACGCTAATATATTGGAAAACCTGAATCCAAATAAAATGAATTATGTGTTTTTGGATGAAATACAATTAGTTGAAGATTGGCAAAAAGCTATCAACAGTTTACGGATGCGTTCAAATATAGACCTTTACCTTACGGGTTCCAACGCTTATATGTTTTCCAGCGAGCTTGCGACTCTTATAGGCGGCAGATATGTGGAAATACAAATGCAGCCTTTTTCGTTCAAGGAATATGTGATGGGCAATACTGATAATTTGCAGGAAAAATATGATAAATACACAAATGAAAGCGGATTCCCGCAGACAATCGCATTCAGCGGCAATCGGCAGTTGATAAATGATTACCTTATGAATACGGTTTATCAGAATACTATTCAAAAGGACATAGTAAAAAGATTTAAGCTTAAGGATACGGCTCGTTTGGATAATGTTGTGCGATATATGTTTGATAACATTGGCAATGAGACTTCTTTGCGTGGGATAGAGCGTGGATTAAAAGCGGATGGGGTTAGCGTTTCTCCAACTACAATAGATATTTATGTTCAAGGATTGCTGGATAGTTATCTTATGCATAAATGCGACAGATATGATATAAAAGGCAAGAAAATTCTGCAAACAAATTCCAAGTATTATGTTGCTGATGTGGGGCTAAGAACAGCGTTGTTCGGAAGATCAGATTTGGATTTTGGGCGTGTGCTGGAAAATGTTGTTTATTTGGAACTTGTGCGACGTGGGTATAAGGTTTCTGTTGGAAAAATAAGAGCGAGCAAAGAAATTGAAGTTGATTTTGTGGCAACAAAACCGGCAGGCGAAATAGAATATTATCAGGTCGCTTACACCGCTTTGGAGCCTGAGACTTTGCGGCGTGAGCTTGCGCCATTGGAAGAAATAAAGGATAATTATCCGAAATTTCTTTTGACTATGGATTATGGCGAAGGGGTGAGTAATGGAATAAAGCGGTTGAATGTTTTGGGGTGGCTGGTGGGGTAATATTTCAGCTCCAGAGCTTATTGTTTTTGACAAGCATGCGTAGTAGGGTTATAGGGTTTATTGCCGCATGAATATGTTTTACCGTCTTTATGGCAGAAATGCGTAGCAGGGTTATAGGGTTTATTGCCGCATGAATATGTTTTACCGTCTTTATGGCAGAAATGCGTTGCTGGATTGTAAGGTTCATCATCGCATGAATATATTTGACCATCTGTGTGGCAAAAATGCGTTTTAGGGTTGTAGGGTTTATTGCCACACGAATATGTTTGACCCTTGCATAAATGTGTTGCTGGGTTGTAGGGCTTACCTCCACATGAAAATGTTCGACCGTATATGTCGCAAAAGTGTGTTGCAGGGTTATAGGGTTTGCCATCGCACGAATATGTTTTGCCGTCTGTATGGCAAAAATAAGTTGCAGGATTGTAATCTTTTCCGTTGCATTTATTTAAAACCTGATTGTTATTGTAGCAAAATTGCGTTACTGGATTGTAAGGCTTATTGCTGCACGAATATGTTTGACCGTCTGCATGACAAAAATGTGTTAAAGGATTATAAGCATTTCTGCATTCATTTAAAATCTGATTATTATTATGGCAAGATTGCGTTGCAGGGTTGTAGGGTTTATTGCCGCACGAATATGTTTGAGCATCTGTGTGGCAGAAATGCGTTTCGAAATTGTATGACGTTCCATTGCAAAAAAACTCTTTTGCTCCATCGGAATGCAAAATGGCAGATATGTCTGTTTTTTTTACGGCATATACAGCCGCCCTAGTACCAACTTTGTATTCCACTTCATCAACACCAATTCTAATAACAACAGCATCTTTTACTTCTTGACCATTTCGCAGATATACAACATCCGTAGTTTTAACAACTCTTTTTTCAGATGAACTTTGAAAACCTGATTTTACATCAGCGCCGCTATTTCCTGCTACACCAGATTCACCAGCCACTGCGTTCTTTGCCATTTCTACGCTCAAATCTTTAAGCATTGGCGTAATTTCACCAACGGATTCGGGAAACTGTTTTAAACACCCCACTGTTATGCCTATATCTGTCATTTTGCTGTCAGCAGGTTTGCCAAAGGGTAGTTTTGACTGAGCTTTTATTTTTATGACTTCAGGAGGCAAATCCTTCATAAATGTTACCATATCAAAATCCGCTTTCATTTCTGGGAGTTTTATAAATTCTTCAATGCAAGATTTGGAAAGAGAGCTTGCATAAACCGTTGAGAACGCCAAGCCCACAACAATAACCAATGTTTTAGCGTATTTTTTATCTAATAAGCTACCTGTTTCGACTTTCAATTTCAATTCTCCAATCATTTTATTTTTAATGGCTAATCTTTAAAATTAAACATTAATCACATTTTACATAAATATACATTTTTTCTCCTAAAAAAGCAAGGTTTTTACATATTTTTTTTAAGATACCTTGAAAAAACCACGAATTTAAGCAAAACAAGCCCCATTCTCTAGCTCAAAGTTCGCTCAAAACTTAAAAGCTCGTTTTGCAAATCTTCCACAGATGGCAAAGCCTCTTTTATATCATCTTCAAGCTCGATGTACCTAAAAGTGCTTACGCCAATGGGATTNTTGATGTCTTTCAGCGAAAACTGNACTTTGTAATTGTCCTTGTTTTTGCAGAGCAATATGCCTATGGTAGGCTTGTCATTGACATCTTTAACCAATTCATTAACCGCTGTAATGTAAAAAT
>WQSA01000218.1 GCA_009788135.1 Candidatus Fibrimonadales bacterium | reverse complement strand
AGGCTTTGCATAAAGCGGATTTATAATATCCAACATATTCCACCCCGTTGATAAATAGGCAAAAACTCCGATTTATCATTGAAAATATAGTGTAAATATAGAAATTTCTCTATCCTATATCAATTCGGTATATCAAATGTGCCTGGCTTTGGGGAAATTAAACACTAACCCACAGAGGCTCTTTTTGCCAATTTGCAGGAAAACCCATAGCGGTCTTGTCTATGATTGGATATTTCAAAAATAATGCATTTAGCTTTTGCTTGAAAGAATGCTTTGGATTTATGATGTTAAGTAGGTAAATGAGCATGGATAATATGAAATAAATACGATTATTGGGAATTTGCCTGTTATTTAGCCATTGATTTTTATGAGTGCTAGGATGCACGGGAATAATTCGCATTTTTCTATTCCATAATCTGGCATAATGCGCACATACATTTCTGACATAAACCAAACTGTATAACCATGATTCAAAAGCTTTATCAAACAAGCCAAAGAAACTTGCTATTTCTTGTTTTTCTTTACTTGATTTTAAATTTTTGTACAACTTGGATAATGTGCCAAAAGATGTTATTTCCAATAGCATAAAAGTAGGTGGAATATCATTTGAATATTCTTTTTTAAAAGACGCTATTAAGCTTTCATCGCTTCTCTTAATTTCTTCTTTTACTTTTAATACTAAAGACTTATGTTCACTGGATTTTGAAAACAAGGATTTTTCTTCAAGCCAAAAAGAGCCGTTAGACAAAGATAAGACATGTGCCATTTTAGAACGAAAAGCCACTTCAATTTTCTCTATTTCAGCTATGATTATTTTGCGAAGATTCATATCGAATTTGTAAATTTCAAACGCACTTTCAAAACTAGAATTTTCTTTGAAAACTTTATTTTGTCTGCCATCTAAAAACATATGCCAGTAACAGCCAAGCCTGTAGTAGCTGACTCTTTCCAATATCTTTATGGCCTGTTCTTCATTTTTAAAAGACAAGCCCCTACCCTTGAGTAGGTCTATTTGCTCCACATACGGCAAAAACGGTTTTTGATAAACCGGTTTAAGTTCCTCTGACATCATACTCCTTAAATAAAAAGACCCACCCGATTGCGCTGATCTGACGAGAAGCGGGGTGGGTACGTTATAAGTAAATATAGAAAATTTTTCCGTGCCTGTCAAGGGGCGTGAGATTTTTTGGGGGTAACAAAACTTTTTTAAGAAACTATTGAGTTGTATGCTGAATGGGAGGAGGCACACTCGCAGCTTTGCTGTCTTTTACAGACTTGAATTTGTCCTGAATAGCCAAAAATACTTCAACTATTTTGGGATCAAACTGCTTGCCGGCCTCATCCATAATTATTTTCACCGCTTCTTCGTGCGTAAATGCCTTTTTATAAGGGCGCTCCGAAGTTATGGCATCATACACATCTGCTATAGCCATAATGCGGCCTTGCAATGGAATATCCAGGCCTTTTAAACCACGGTGATAACCTGCGCCGCTCCAGTGCTCGTGATGATAACCGGCAAAAAACTTTGCATGGCGCAAAAACATTCCTTCGCCTGTTCTTGCGATAATCTGATTGATAATGCGCTCGCCTTCTCTGGAATGGGTTTTCATGGCCTCAAATTCTTCCGGAGTAAGCTTTGCCGGCTTGTTTAAAATCAAATCGGAAACGGAAATCTTGCCTATATCGTGCAATCTGGCGGAGTAAACAAGCATCTCCTTGTTCCAACCGTCCATCTCTTCCATATACAGGCCACGTTCCTGCATTCCTTCTATGAGAAGCCTTATGTAATCGCAAGTGCGCTCCACGTGGCCGCTAGTAACTTTGTCTCTGTTTTCAACCATATCGGCCAAAACAAATACAACGTTATTTTGCAACTGCTCTATGCGCTCCGTACGCTTCTTTATCAACTCCTGAACATGCAGGTGATTCGATATTCTGCGAAGCATGATTGGCGTAGAAAACGGCTTGGCTATAAAATCCACAGCACCAAGTTCCAAGCCGTGGAATTCTCTGGATTCATCGTCAAATGCCGTTAAAAATATAACGGGAATTTGCGCTGTCAGCTCGTTTTCCCTCAGTTTTTGCAAAGCAGTAAATCCATCCATCTCCGGCATTTCAATATCTAGCAAAACAAGATCCGGCGTAAACCTTTCAAGTAAGGAAAACATCTTGGCCGCAGAAAGCATGGTGAAAACATCATACTGACTTTCTAGGGCCTGTTTTGCCTTTATAAGATTAACGGCACTGTCATCAACCACAAAAATTACTTTTGCTGTATCTTTTCTCTCAAGCATTTATAGCCTCCACAATGGCACAACCAATCTCTTCGGTGCCAACTTTTTTACAACCTTCAATCCAAATATCTCCGGTACGAATACCTTTTGATATCACAGTTTCAACCGCAAGCTCTATAGCCCGAGCCGCTTCTTCAAGTTTAAAAGTGTACCTTAGCATAAGTGCGGCAGAGAGTATTTGCGCAATGGGATTTGCAATACCCTTACCCGCTATATCAGGCGCAGAACCGCCAGCCGGTTCGTAAAGCCCAAAGGTACCTTCAGCAAGGCTTGCGCTGGGCAAAAGCCCCATTGAGCCTGTGAGCATGGCACATTCATCACTTAAAATATCCCCGAACAAATTCGGGCAAAGCATAACATCAAAGGTACCGGGTCTTTTTATGAGCTGCATTGCGGCATTGTCCACATAAATATGCTCAAGTTCTACATCCGGGTATCCTTTTGCAATTTCCTTAACTATTTCTCGCCAAAAAACACTTGTGGTCAAAACGTTGGCCTTGTCAACGCTAGCCACTTTTTTGCCACGGAGCATGGCCGCATCAAATGCAAACCGAGCTATGCGCTCCACCTCTTTTCTGGTATAGACCATGGTGTCAAAGCCCTTTTCATCTTCGCCGCTTCCATCTCTGCCCTTAGGCTGCCCAAAATAAACGTCTCCGGTCAATTCCCTGACGCAAAGTATGTCAAAACCATCGCCAACAATATCTGCCCTTAACGGGCAAGCAGAGGCAAGTGCCTTATACACTCTGGCAGGGCGAAGGTTGCAGTAAAGCTTAAAGTATTTACGAAGGGGCAAAAGAGCCCCCCTCTCGGGTTGAAGCTCGGGAGGCAAGGTCTCCCATTTTGGCCCGCCAACAGACCCAAAGAGTATGGCTTGGGCAGCTTCGGCTGTTTTTATTGTGCTTTCAGGTAAGGGATGTTT
>WQSA01000217.1 GCA_009788135.1 Candidatus Fibrimonadales bacterium | reverse complement strand
CAAATCCGAAGGAAGCGTTATGGTCGCATTATCCTTGCTTGGAACTAAAATTTGCTCAAACATAAAACCTCTCTGTTATGACAAAAATAGAAAATTCCGCCGTGAAGTTTTGCAAGCGGGGTTTTAGGGGCAGCAAGCCCCTAGGTATTGCCTTATTTTTCTACCTTACCATGCAAATGGACCTCCCCGCTTTGCTAAAAAGCTACCTGCGATACTTGGGTTTGGAAAAAAACCTGTCAAAGCAGACTATAAACAACTACAAAGCAGACTTAATTCCGCTTTGCGAGCAAACAGAACTCTCAATAAGCAGCATTGACTCATTCCTCTCGGAAAGAGCAAAAGCCTTTGACTACAAACCTTCTTCGCTGGCACGGCATCTCTCCTCTTTGCGCGGATTTTTGTACTATTTGGAAGAAAAAGGATTGCTCGGATTCTCTCCGGAAAACTTATTTACAGCGCCTCGCTTGGAAAAATACTTGCCGCAATGCTTGAGCATAGACGAAGTAACTCAGGTTTTTGAAAATATACCAGCAGATAATAAATTCGCAATGCGAGATCTCGCTTTAATAGAACTTCTGTACAGCACNGGGCTTAGAATCAGCGAAGCGATTGGATTGAAGCTTGANCACGTTCAGTTGGATAACGGCTGGATAACGCCCGTTGGCAAAGGCAATAAGCAGAGACTTGTTCCGCTTGGCAGCAAGGCTAAGGAAAATCTAAAGCATTGGATTGAAGAGTGGAGGCAAGAATTCAAACCCAAAACAGATACCGTGATTCTAAATTTTCATGGCAAAAGGCTGAGCAGAGTCGGAGCCTGGAAAATCATTCAAGCTCGCACCGCTTTTTTGGGCAAAGATTCAATCAGTCCGCATTCGCTTAGACATTCATTCGCAACGCACTGCTTGACAGGCGGCATGGATTTGCGCATTTTGCAGGAACTCTTGGGCCATGCAAACCTGTCAACCACGCAAATTTACGCACACTTGGATAATTCTTATCTGAAGAGCGAGCATCATTATTTCCATCCTAGAGAGAAAAGCTAGCTCCGAGCTGCAATAAATGGCTGTTTTTCGGAGCGGTCCAGATTATATCGTAATAAAGCACAACGCAGCATATTTTAAATCGAAAATTCCATCCGAATTCCGATTCGCTTGTTGCAAGCATATAATTTTCAGCCTGAGGAGTTTTATCCCTGCCCCTTACGCCAGCCAAGCTAACGCCGACTCCAAAATATTCCAAAAATCCAACCCCTGCCCTGCCAACGAATTGATGCAAACCGTGAAAATCCTCATTCTTTTTCAAGAACAAATAGCTATACGACCCCTGCATATATCCAAAGTGCAACTCCGAAAGTTTATATTCAAAACCAACTCCGCCATAAGGGCTTAGATGTATTTCCTTTTGCAAATCGCCCAAGAAATAATTTGCACCGGCTTCAAGCGAAAATTTTTGAGCAAAAGCGCTAGTCGCCAGCAGCAGCAATATCTCAAATTTTCCTAAATTTCGCCACATAAAATCCGTCTACATCGGGCATATCTACATATACAGAATCTTCCAGCAATGGCACAAAATTTTGCCCGCTTCCATTAGAAAATTGTTCGGTAATTTCGCTGGTCTCTTCAACTTCCCGGCTGCATACGCAGTAAATCAAAATGCCTCCGCTTTTAACAGCCTTTGCAGCGCCTTGCAGAATTGCCAACTGCTTTTTTGGAAGCTCAGGATTTTCTCTGTGAACTGCTTCTGGACGTCTTGAGACTACTCCCATATTTGAGCATGGAGCGTCAACGATTGCAATATCAAAACATTCTGAGAATGGCGGGTTTTGCGCATCTGCCAGCGCTATGCTGACATTGTTTAAACCGAGTCTTTTTTGCAGATCGAATAATTTTGATATACGTTTTGTGCTGTTATCCGTGCTAACAAAAAATGCATCGGGATTTGTTTCTGCGAGCATTGCAGTTTTTCCGCCGGGCGCAGCGCANGCATCCCAGATTTTATATCCTGGTTTTATTTCGCACATTTTTTCCACAAAAAAAGAAGCAGGGTTTTGAAACGAGTAATAACCTTTTTCAAATAATGGATTTTTCAAGTATTCGCCTGCACTTGGAATCTGCGCATATTTGTCAAAGAGAANTTTGGCATCTTGCAAGCCNAGTTCTTGAATGTTTGTTTTTTGCAAATTCACTCTGATCCATTGCTGAGGCGCATTGCTTTGAGCCTTCTCAAAGTTTTTTCGCAGAGCNTTTCTCAAAACNGCATTTACAAACTTCACATTTGAGTTCATCTGCCTGGCCAGTTCGGCGGCAGAATCTACAGCGGCATAAGATGGAATTCTGGTNAACAGCAACTGGTAAAGCGAGATTTCCAAAATTGTTCTGCAAGGTTCTTCGGGCAGTGTGCGCATCAGGCTTTTGAGTTTTGAGTCNAGGCTATCAAGGTTTCGGCAAGTTCCCAGAGCGATTTCGTAAGCCANGGCTCTATCGTTTTGCGGCAAGCTTTCGCTAGTCTTTTGCAAGTTGTCTTGCACAAAGCCCTGCCCCTTTTTCCAGTTCAGAAGAGCGTGGAAAGCTGCGAGTCGTGGCAAGAGGCCTGTTTTTTCAGAGTTTGACAATGTGGTGTAATGTAGAAAATATTTTTCTACATTATACTTGTGAGACTGAGGATATACATAGATACTTCTATTGTAGGGGGCTTTTTTGACAAGGAGTTTGCGGAGCCGACAAAGGCTCTATTTGAAAGATTGAAACGAAAAGAAGTTGTATTTGTACTATCCAATGTATTGAAAAAGGAATTATTAAATGCTCCGCAGCAGGTCAAAGATTTATTAGCGCAATATAAAAAATATGAATGCGAATTTGAAGATGTTGAGCTTACCCCAGAGGCAGAAAATTTAGCCAATACTTATATAAATGAAAAAGTTGTTGGAACAACGAGTTTAGATGATTGCCAACATATAGCCATAGCCACTATAAACAAAGTTGATATTTTAGCAAGTTGGAATTTTAAGCATATTGTAAACATTAGTAGAATTAGAGGGTATAATAGCGTAAATATGAAAAACGGATATACTACGCTTGAAATCCGCAACCCAAGGGAGTTAATAGAGTATGAAAACGGATGAATTTGAAAAGGATTTTGATTGCGTTAAAATGAAGAACGACATTCAGGCAAAAATATATGCTGAAATCAAGGATATGAGTTCCAGCGAAAGAGTAGAAT
>WQSA01000216.1 GCA_009788135.1 Candidatus Fibrimonadales bacterium | reverse complement strand
TCTATAAGCACGACCTCATTGCCCAAATCAATCTGTATAGACTGTGTAATCGGCGCATAATCTGCTCCAATTCTAATATTGCTCTCTACCACCACCGCCGGTAAATGATTTTCCCAAGCAATGCCGTCTGGAAGAGTTTCGGCTTTCTTTCCCCAAGTCTTTGTATTCGCTATGCCAGTAAAGGCCGCAGTCCAAGATGGGTAATTGCTTGCAGAAGTTTCCATAGTGAAAGTACAAGCCGCACCGTAAACCTCTTTCTTTAACCCCCCATCAGAAATGGCAAGCGTATAAACTCCCTCGGAATTTTCACTTGTGCTGGGATTATAGAGAAATCCTGCAGCTTCCGAAGCACCATTTATTTGTGCGCTAAATTGTGGATCGGCAGAAATAATCTCGCTGGGCGCAAAAGCTCCGTTTATTGCAGCATAATATAGCTTATCATCGTCAATTCCAAGCACCAACCCTTTCGCATCTCCTACTGAGCCTTTTATAACAGCCTTGCCGTTTACCACATCGCCGTTTTTGTTGGATATGCTAACGCAAAACACTTCGCGCTTTGCAAACCTCGCCGCTTGCAAAATTGCATCTATCTTCGGTACCTTACCACTTTCTCCGCTGTTTTTAAACTCGCCTGCAAGAGAAACACTCGCCGGAACCTTGCCTATTCTGGCCGGACTGGCAGAAATGCTGCCCTTGAATGTTTCCTGCTCAATAACCTCAGGCTCTGCTGCTGCAGTTATCTCCGTGACCTGCAACCCATAGCACTGCGAACCTAAATTTGGTTCCTGAACTCCAGACTGTGCCTCTTGCTTCAAGCCTATCTGCTTGTTTCTGAATAATGCAAAACTCATGGCTTACCTCCAATCATATATTGCGTGCTAACTTCTACCCTTACCAAACTCACTCCATTAAAACCTGCTGTTATCGCAGCGTTTCCGATTCGTAAAAAGCCTAGCCTTCCGCTTGCCCAATCAGGCAAACGTGCAGCTAGAATAGCCTGGTTCATATTGTCATAATTGAAATTTTCAAGTATCGTGGAAGTATCGCCCTGCCAATTCTTCTTTAGTTCTGGCAAACACACCTCAACGATCAAAATATCTTCACGGCGCAAATAGCTATGAATGCTTTCATCAGTAGCTTCACTCTCTTCTTTCCAGTAACATTTGAATTCTATATCATTTTCATATTGCCAATCAGATGCAGTCGGAATATAATGCCAATTAAAATTTTCGCAAAACAGACCTTTGAATGCCAATCTTATGTTTTCCCTTATCGATTCATTAGCAACTTCGCTATCTTCTGTTACGCTAATAATGCTTAGTGGAGCAACTGCAGAAAATTCCACTTGCGCAGCTATTAAATCTTCGCTGTAGCTCTCTTCTTTTGTTTTATCAATCCAATTTACCGGTTCGCATGGCAACATATTTGACTGCAGCACAACGCCACTGACTTTTTTCAGAATGTCTGCAATAATTTCATGAATTTCCGTTCTTGGAACATTTTCATCAGCTACTATCGAAGCTATAATCTTCAAATTTTCATTGCGAATGCCGTTTTCCGCCATTTCAAAATCTTTACCAATCACCCGCCAGGAAACTGCCGGATTTTGTGCAAGCTCTTTCAATGCGCCTTCAACTATATTACAATCAATCATAGAAGCCTTTTTTGATAATATAGTAAACGCTAAACTCGAAATTCATTGCTTATTTTGAGCTATTTTGGCCGCCCCTCAAGCTCTTTTGCATTTATTATAAGCATCTGCAAGCGGTTTTCTATGTTGGCAAAGCTTGTATCCGGATCGTAGTCCAGGCTCAGAACTTGGATATGCGGGTATTCTGTTTTTACCGCTTTGGTCAAGCCTCTGCCGGAAATATGATTTGCAAGGCAAGCGAAAGGCTGAACTATAACAAAACTGTTAACGCCATGCTCCGCCAAAGAGAGAATTTCGCCCGGNATAAGCCAGCCCTCGCCCGTGATATAAGTTTTGTCCAGCATTCCTGTTTTTTCTATAACATCTGCCATTTCGTAGCAAGTTGCATGATGCTCGTAAAATTTGAATTTTTTGAATATTTTCTCAACATCATTAGATGCTTTTGAATAAATCTTTGATGAAATGCCGCCTATCATCCAGTTTACAAAAGGATGTGCTATAAGCCCGCGTCTAACCTTTTCCATTCTTACAAGCTCGCCGACTCTGAAAAAGTCCAACATTCCAGGCTGCACAACCTCCATTCCATGCTCAAAAAGATATTCCTCCACAAAGCCGTTCGCACTCGGATGATATTTCATCAAAATCTCGCCCAGCACCGCAACTCTTGGCTTGCGAACAGACATATCGGCTTCTATCTGATTAAACGCTTCAACCGCCTGCGCCAATTTTTTCATAGCACCGCGAATATTGCCAGCCGCTTCCGTCATGGTTTCTTTAATCCAATAATTGTAAACCCTCAAAGATTCGCCGTTATTTTTCTCATAAGGGCGAACGGTGCGGAACATGATTTCTATGCAATCCATCATGGTCATGCCCCAAAGCATATGGACTCTAAAGTCTATGCCGGCGGTGAAACCCGGGTGCATATTTTTGTTGTCTGTGCCGGTGGTTAAAATAGGCACATTCGGAAAACCTGCCTCGTCAAGGGCCTTGCGGCACATAACAGCGTATTGGCCGGCACGGCAGTTTTCGCAATTCTTTGCCAAGCCCATGCACACTTCGTTTTGGCTCACTTCAGGGTGCTGCTCCAGCCAACGCAAACCCTCGCCTATATTCACCTGCGCAGGGAAACAAATATCGTTGTGCACATATTTTTTGCCAAGCTCAAAAGCCTTTTTGTCTGCCAAGGGCAAAAGCTCGGTCCTAAAACCTTGCCGCTGCATAACCTTTGTGCACAAAAGGCTGAAAGCCGGGCTTAAATTAGGGATCAGCACAATGCGTTTTTTTCGGTCTCCTTTTGTATAAGGCACCGAATAAAGAGGTTGGATAGTCTTTTTTTCGCTAACAACTAGCGAACGCCTGACCTTTACGGTTTCAATAAAGCTTTTGATGCGAATGCTAACTGGGCCTCGGACATCGCCCTCGTCAAGTTTAAGCATTAGCAGTTCTTTTTCGGAGCGTTCCTGCAAAATACGCACCATTTCATCGGAAAGAATAGCATCGTGCCCGCAGCCAAAGCTAACTATCTGCACCAATTCTATGCTAGGGTCTTTAGTTGCCAAAAGCGTTGCTCCGAGCATTCT
>WQSA01000215.1 GCA_009788135.1 Candidatus Fibrimonadales bacterium | reverse complement strand
CAAAAGAGCTGTTTGAAAAATTAGCGCCGTTGCTTGAAATGGGCAGCCCTGAAAGCAGGAATTTTATCGCCGAGCTTCGCCGAATACCTGAAAGCGGCAAATTGATTCAACAGATAGAAGATTTTGATTTTATTGCTGCGCAAGATACGCTTTCCAAATTTATGAAAGGAGCATAGCTATGCCGGAATTAATCTTTGTTGTTGACGATAACGATGCTAATTTGGCTGTTGCGGCTGCTGCGCTTGAAGCAAAATACAAAGTGCTAACCATGCCGTCTGCGGAAAAGATGTTTTCTCTTTTGGAAAAAAAGAAGCCCGATATTATTTTGCTGGATATAGAAATGCCGGAGCAGAGCGGGTTTGAAGCGATGGAAAAATTGAAATCCTGCGATGCATATTCTAACATTCCCGTTATATTTTTGACTAGCCGAACAGATGCGGCCAGCGAAGCCAACGGCATTGAGCTGGGAGCTGTTGACTTTATACAGAAGCCTTTTTCCGAACCCGTATTGCTTAACCGCATTAAGCATCACCTGAACATTGACAAGCTGATTCGCGAGCGCACTGAGCATCTTGTGCGTTTGCAAAACAGCATCGTGTTTATCATGGCGGTTCTTGTGGAAAATCGCGATAAGAACACCGGAGGGCATGTAGAACGCACTGCTGCATACATGAAAATACTGATTGAGGCCATGATGGCACAGGGGGTATATGCAGATGAAATGCGCAGTTGGAATTTGGAATCGGTAATTTCATCAACACGTTTGCATGATTTGGGAAAAGTAGTTATTCCAGATTCTATTTTAAATAAACCCGGCCCCCTTACGGAAGAAGAATTTCAAATAATGAAAACGCATCCTTTAGAAGGAGAGCGCATTATAGATGAAGCGATTCAACGCTCTGGAGATGCGGAGTTTTTGAGCAATGCCAAAGCGATTGCAGTTTCTCATCACGAACGTTGGAATGGCACAGGTTACCCTTATGGGCTGAAAGAGTATGAAATCCCTCTACAGGCACGCATGATGGCAATTATTGACGTATATGATGCTCTTGTTTCCAAGCGTTCCTACAAAAAAGCTTTTAGCCATAAAGATGCAATCAAAATTATCATGGAAGGTTCCGGACAGCATTTTGACCCGCTAGTTGCAAAGGTTTTTTGCGAAATAGATGAAGAGACTTTAAATTAAATCTCTTCCCAAACCATATTTGCCAAAGGTTCTATGGTTTTTGCGCTAAAATCGAACTTTATCCCAGCTGCATTGAAAAGCTCAGGCAAGGATTTTGAACTGCCCAAACGCTCGGCTTCAATCAAATTGCGCATAGCGAGTTCCTTGTCTTTTTTCGCATTGGCCCAAACTTGCAAAGCGCCAAGCTGNGCAATTCCGTATTCCACATAGTAAAACGGAACTTCAAAAAGATGCAACTGCTTTTGCCACAAATATGAACGAGCNTCTTCAAGGCCGCTCCAGTCAACACCTGCATAAAAACGCTCCTGCAAAGATAGCCAGATTTCTTTCCTGTCTTTTGCGGAGTGGTTTGGACGTGCATAAAGCTCGTGCTGGAACGCATCTATAATCGCTACCCACGGGAAAAGGGAAATAATGTCTTGCAAAGCGTCTATGCGACTGCGAAGAAAATCTTCCTCTCCGTAAAAATCCGATAAATCTTCTGCGCCAAGAAGCTCCATGCTCATGCTGGCAACTTCTGCGAATTCCGATGGAATATCTCTGTATGCGAAAAGCTCTTGCCCCGCCATTGCAAACTGATGGAATGCATGGCCGCTTTCGTGCAAAAGCGTGTAAACATCCTGATTTGTGCCTGCGGCATTCATAAAAATAAACGGAACTCTCGCATCGTCAAAAGAAATCTGATAACCGCCAGGAGCCTTTCCCAAACGGCTGTCTGCGTCTATTAAATTTTCTTTTTCCAAAATCGCATACCATTCTTTCCATTGAGGATTGAGACGGCTAAACAAATTTCCGCATTTTGAAACGAGCTCTGCTCCTGTTGCGAATGGCTTTAAGGCTGGGCGGCCAAGAGGGTCGCAGCTCAAATCCCAAGGACGCAATTTTTGGAGACCCATTTTTTTTGCCCTTTGATTTAGAATTTCTCTTTGCAACGGCAAAATTATTTTTTCAATGGATTCGTGAAAATTTCTGCAGTCTTGCGGAGTGTAGTCAAAGCGGTGCTTGTCTTTGAAAATATAATCGAGATAATTTTCGTAACCGGAATTTTTTGCTATTTGCATTCGCAGCTTAAACATCGTATCAAATGCCGCATCCAGAGCCTCGGTGTCTTGCAAGCGGCGCGCTGTTAGCAAGCGCCATGCTTCTTCTCGCTCCGCTCTGTCTGGGGATTGGAGGTATGGGCTCATCTGCTGCATTGTTTTGGTTTCGCCTTTGTATTGAACGCTCATCGCTCCGGTTATTTTTTGGTACTTTTGAATCTCCAAATCAACTTGAGTTTCCAGCGGTATGTTTTCTTCCCTGAAAAGCTCCAAGTCTGTGCGCACGGCTTTGAACCAATTTCCGTACTCGCTTTCCAAATCGTTCAAGTTTTTATGCTGAATTAGTTTTTTTTGCAGCGTTTCAGTCTCTTTGGAAATTATGGGGTCAATATTTGAAACAAAGAATTCGTAGGCATCGGCAGCTTCCTGGTTCTTGGTATCGCAGGTCATTGCAACGTAAAGCCGTGCGCTTTTCTCTGCCAATACGGAAGACAGCTTGCTCCAGTCCAGTATCCATTTTCGCAATGCCTGGGCATCTGGAATTTCTCTTTGTTCCAACTGCTTAAACGAATTTTGAATTTCTTCCGGAGTCATTTACGTTCGCGTAATTTTTGAGCCAAACTGCGTATATCCAGAATTTTATCTTCTTTGTGCTGCAATGCGGCTTTGTTTTCAATAGCGATTTTTCTGTAAACCTCGTCTCTGTGAACGGTTATGTTTTTTGGAGCTTCTATGCCCACTTTTACATANCCTTTGCCATCTGCATCGGCGATTAGGATTTTTACGTTATCGCCAATTTGTATGCTTTCGCCAACTTTGCGGGAGAGTATTAACATTAGACCTCCTCGAATATGGGTTCGCTGTTGGAATATACGCCATCGTCAAGCAAAATCTGAACCGCTTTGTATTCATGTACATTGAACATAAGCGGCGAGGCCATATTTGCAGTTGATTCTTCGTAGTTTTCGTGCAGAGTGACAATTACAAGAATGCGCAATTCTTCTTGTCTGTGAATGTT
>WQSA01000214.1 GCA_009788135.1 Candidatus Fibrimonadales bacterium | reverse complement strand
AAATCGCTCAAAAACTTTTCAAAATGCACTCTTAAACTATTGCTTGCAGCAGGATCAGTGGTATTTATGGTACTATTTCCGTAGTTCTTCCTCTGCGGATACGGAAAATTGACCGCGCTGTGCGAGACAACGATTAGTAGCAGCAAACTGCAGCAAATAATTGAAAAATATCTGTTTTTCATAAAAAACCTCCCAGAATAACTTAAATATAGTTAATTCACAGCCAGCTTAACCGTCCTCTGCCATGAAACGCTATTTGCTTTAATTATATACAAACCGCGAGGCAAATCCGCAAGCGAAACTATATAACTGCCCTGCGAAAACCTATAAAAACGAACAGAATTGCCCTTCAAATCGTAAATTTGAGCAAAAGCATCACCCATAACCTGCACATTCACCGCATTTTGCATAGCAACTAAATTATTGCTCTGCACAATAGGAGCAAGCAATGTTGGCGTGTTTCCAGCGCTTGAGCTGCTGTTGCCAGAACTAGAGCTATTACCTGAAGCTGCAGAACTACTGCTCCTATTTGAACTTGAGCTAGAACTGGAGCTCAAACTGGAACTAGAGCTTGTTCCCGAAGCTACAGAACTACTGCTCCTATTTGAACTTGAGCTCTGCGTACCACCGCCCTCTTCGCATCTCAATCTCTTTTCAGCAGGGAAAGTCATGGTACCAATGCATTTGAAGTCTTTTATAGCCAAAGAACCTGTTCTTGGAGAAATTCCTGTAATGGGCGACCCATCATTTGTTCCATCGCCTTTAAGTTCCCAGGCAAATTCCACTATCTTGCTCAGGTCAAATGTAACTTTGACCGGCCAAGCCTCTTGCTGCAAATCGCTTGTTGTCGCAACTACAGTTGTCCATGAGTTAGTAGTTCCGCTTCCAACCGGCATAAAATGGTAGCCGTAGTCTTTAACTGTGCTTAACTGAGCTTTGAAGTTGTGGGCTGAGCCTTTATATTGATAGCTGAAACCGCCAGTACAACCTGAAAAATTATAATAACCGGCTTGACCGTTGTTTTGCGCATCTAAACCCAAAGCTACATAAGGATGCCATTCATTGCTTCCCTGATTAAGGGTATAACTGTTTATTCTGGCTACCCAATCGCTGCCATCTTGCGCAATAACGTTATAGTTATCGCTTCTTTCAACGCATTTCTCGGTTTTTTTATCCCAAACTACTTTTTTTGTCGTTGAGTTCGTTATTGTAGAGGCGCCGTTATCCTCTGCATCTGTGAATGCATACCAAGGTTCCCATGTGCTCGCATAGCTTTTGTCGTCTTCGCTTAAACCAGCTTTTGCAAACTGATCTATTTGAGAACCAGAAACTGTAGAGTTGCAATAGTCCGCTGGGAGACCGCCTGCCTGTGCTTGCAAGTTTGGCATATTTCCCGTTGCCAAAAGACCGGTTAAAATCTGCAAAGCCCTGTTGTAATATGATTCGCCGCTAAAGCCTATTAATGTTGTCCAGTAATTATTCATAGTTGTTTGATTCGAAGATGCATAAGAGAATGCATTCATAAATGGACCGACAAATGTTGAATTTTTTTGACCTCCCGTGCTTCCTGTTAACGATATTGGCCCACCTATATCTCCTGCGCTTTTTCCGCTTAAATATTTTGATGTTACATTTGTAAGCAAAGTTCTTGCATCTGAATGACCATACCAGGCATTGGCCCAAGCCAAACGCCATGGCACGCGAGCAGCATCGTAGCCGTATTCAATGGCATTTGCCTTGCCCTGAACAGCAGTACCCGTACTTGTACACCAATCGGAGAACAATCCGCTTGTTGAATTTTGATTGGCTTTTAGCAGATTGTAATTTGCGGTAACAACATTGCCCCATTTAGTTTTATTTGTATGGCATTCCACTTCTTGAAACATTGCAAAGGCGGCTGGCGCAATATAACTCGGATTTTTCGCATCGTCCCAAACATCTCCAGGCTTGTGCAAATTTTGCGGGTCAATTTCAAGAGTCCTTATTTTGCTGATCAAAGCTTTGGCAGTGTCAAGGTAGTTTTTGCTTGATGTGCTTCCGAATTGATAATGAGCCATTATAAGAGCAACAGCGGCGTCAAATTCCGCATCGCTGGCTGCGCCATTGTTTTCGCTGGTTGGGTCGGAGACTTTGCTAAAGCCGTCAATTTTCCAACTCATTAAACCGTTCTCGTTTCTCCAGTGTTGGTAATATTTCCATAAATTATCAAATTGAGTTTGATAACTCGTGGTGTTATCGCTAAAATAAACCATCATGAGCATGCCGTAAGCAATGCCTTCCGAAACCGTTTTTGAACCATCGTCAAACTTTATGCGAGCGCAAGTAGCGCCGCCGCAAGAGCCCGTCTCATAAAAGTTAGTCACAAAGTCTGTGAACTTGCTTTTCAAATTTGTGGAAGCATTGGCTGATGTAACGTTAATCGTGTTGTTGCCATAAGCTTTTGCTTGCGGATACGGATAATTAACGGCAGAGAAGCCTAATGAAAGGCTTAAGGCTAGGCAGAGGGAAAGTTTTTTTAGCATATGCGCTCCTTATTTTACCGGGACTGTGATTGTTTGTTTCCAAGAGCCGCTATTTGCCTTTACAAGGTACAAACCTTTTGGCAAATCCGCCATTTGCACAATATAGCTGCCTCGCGCAAATCTCAATGCGCGAACCGAATTGCCTTTTAAATCAAAGATTTTAACAGCAACATCATCCGTAACTTGTATATTTACAGCGTTCTGCATTGTTATCAATGCATTGCTATGCACAATTTGAGACAATAAAATCGGCGTGTTTCCTATGCTTGAGCTGCTGTTCGCAGAACTGGAGCTTCTGTTGCTGGAACTAGAGCTTGTACCGGAGGCTACCGAGCTGCTGCTGCCAGCTGAACTAGAGCTTGCACCGGAAGCTACCGAGCTAGATGAAGCTTGGCTTGTACTGCTGGGCATAGCTCCTCCGCATTTCAGATTAGGCGATGATGGCAGAGCCAAATTATTTCCCAAGCAACGGAAATTTTTTATAGCCAATTCGCCGGTTAACGCAGACACTCCAGCCGTGCCATCGTCTGAACCTTTAACTTCCCAAGCAAAACCATAAATTCCAGATAAATTCAAAGCGACTGTTGTACCCCAGGCAGGCTGTTTTAACTGTGAAATCGGTACTTCTGCAAATTGCCATTCTGTGCTTTTCAAAGCTGTTTTGAAATGGTCGGAACCTTCTTCGACAATAGCCTTTGTCATCACTTTGAAATTATGGCCCTGACCTTTGTACTCATAGCTAAAACCATCTGTGCATGCTGAGAAATTATATGTATCTCCATTCTTTTTGGCATCCA
>WQSA01000213.1 GCA_009788135.1 Candidatus Fibrimonadales bacterium | reverse complement strand
AATTATAACAGTGCCCGTGTATTTGCATCTAAAGACCCGGTAACCGTTATGGCGGAAATTTACACAAAATACGCCGGCGAGGCTGAACAGCGGCGCATTGTGTCTTTGCAATTGTCAAAGGAAAAAGTAGAAATTGCGGAGTTTGAGCTTTGAATACGCCGCAATTCTCACACTCCTTCAAACAGCACAGTGCTAAGATACCTCTCGCCGGTGTCTGGCAAAACTACTACTATGGTTTTGCCCTCGTATTCGGGGAGTTGCGCAAGCTTCACAGCGGCAGCGGCAGCAGCGCCTGAGCTTATTCCGCAAAGAATGCCTTCCTCTTTCATCAAGCGGCGCGCAAAATCCACTGCCTCCGCAGAAGAAACTGTTTCAACCTTGTCCACCAAATCGAGGTCAAGATTTTTAGGAACAAAACCTGCGCCAATGCCCTGAATTTTATGAGGACCGGGCTTGACTTCCTGCTTGTTCAGCGTCTGGGTGATAACCGGGGACTCCTCTGGCTCAACCGCAACGGAAATTATCTTTTTATGCTTCTTAATAAAGCGCGACACTCCGCTTATAGTTCCGCCTGTTCCAACGCCGGAAACCAAAACATCAATGCTGCCGCCCGTTGCGTCCCAAATTTCCGGCCCTGTGGTTTTTTCGTGTATAGCGGGGTTAGCAGGATTTTCAAACTGCTGAGGAATAAAGTATTTATCAGGTTCAGCCGCTTTCATTTCTTCCGCACGCTTTATAGCTCCCTTCATGCCTTGGGCTCCCGGGGTCAATTCCAAATGCGCCCCGAATCCAGCCAAAATACGCCTTCTTTCCTGGCTCATGGTTTCCGGCATTGTGAGCGTTATAGAATAGCCTTTCGCCGCGGCTACATAAGCGAGCGCAATCCCGGTATTCCCCGATGTTGGCTCCAAAATCGTAACGCCAGGTTTCAAAACGCCCCGTTCCTCTGCATCGTTCACAAGAGCAGCGCCAATGCGGCATTTAACGGAAAAAGTAGGGTTTCTCGCCTCTATTTTTGCGAGCACTGTTGCCTTTGCATTGCCAACCACACGGTTCAAACGCACCAAAGGCGTGTTGCCAATGGATTCAGCGTTATCTGAAAAGATTGCCATAAAAACTCCTTTAAGTAAACATACCTATTTACTATGTGTTAAAATATAGAAAAAATTAACGGCGTTGTCAAGGGTATATTTGGCATAGATTTTGCATATATATACGTATGAGAATATCTTCAAATTCGCTGGATTATACTTTATTGGCGTCAATAGGCCATAAAGGCTTGGCTTTAATGGACGATGTTTGGCAGAAAAAGAATGATCCATTCAAAAAAGGTAATGACAATACGTTGCTTTTCAAAGCGAATATGCCTAATCTTCCCAAGAGTGCGCAATTGCAACCCGATTGGGATTATATTCCAAGCAAAAGCAAAGAAAATATGACCGATGAAGAATTTGAGGAAGCTATACGAGCTTTGGCTTTTACAAATACGGAGAAAGGAGCTTTTGGAGCAAAGGAATATGCGAAATTGCTAACGGAATATATTTCCGTTGCCTCGCCAGACCGCAAAGCTGCTTATGAGAAATTCAACGGAATAGGAGATACAATTTACGGAGATTTCAAGGAAAAGCTGATGGTTCGTGGCAGTAATGGAGTTTGGAAAAATGAAACTCTTACTAAAGGAGAGATGACAAGGGCTTCAAAATTCTTGGAAATTTATGCGAGCGCCATTAAAGAATATGATGCAAAATCTGCTGTAAATCCGTATTCGCTCGGAGTGGCAGGTCATTCTAGCATATATAATTTATTGGCGTAAACAATCAAATGCTTCAGATTTTTACGCAAGCACGTTCAGCAAGTCGCCCAGCATTTTGTCTTGAGTTTTGACAACGGATGCATTTGCGGCGAGTTCTTTTTCGCTTTTTATCTGTTCCACAGTTTCTTCTGCCAGGTCTGTAGCGGAGTAATCCTGCGAAGCAGGCTTTATTTTTTGGATAGCCGAAATCTCGGTTCCGGGATTCTGCGAAGTTTGCACCGGGCGGCTTTGGGAAAAGCCGGGCGTGTTTATATTAGCGACGTCGTGTGCGCTAATAGCCATTCTAAGCGAACTGGCCTGCATTGCGGAAGCTGACGGAGATATGTTCATACGTTGTAATATAGGTATTTTTTTAGAAAACTTTAGTCCTTTTTCTTCCCCTTCACAATCTTCGCGTCAACAACATTGGGAGCGTCGGTTTTTTTCGGTGCTAAGGCTGGATTGCGGCTTATCACTATGTATTGAGCTATGCTCCATATATTGGAAATAGTCCAGTAAAGAACCAAACCGCTCGGCATAACAGAGCTGAATACGAACATCATCGCCGGCATCATCCACACAAGCATCTTTTGATTAGGATCCGTAATGGTCTGCTTAATCTGAAGCCAAGTTGTGACCACCATGAAGAACGGCAAAATCGCTATGCCTTCCGGCATAAGATAAGGAATGGTAATGCCTGTCCACACAATATCAGTCTTTGAAAGATCGCTAATCCAACCGAAGAATGGCGCTTCTCTCAACTCAATAGCTCTGCCCAAAACCACGAANAAGCCTATGAAAATAGGCATCTGCAAAAGCATTGGGAAACAGCCGGCAAATCCGCTGAACGGAGAAATCCCGTGCTTTGCGTAAAGCTTCATCATTTCTTCTTGCTGAGCGCGCATATCCCCGCGATTCTTTGCGCGAATGGCATCCATCTCCGGCTTTAATACCATCATTGAACGAGTTGAGCGAAGTTGCTTCAATGCNAGCGGAGTTGTCACCAGCTTAACCAAAATNGTCAAAAGAATAATCGCTATTCCGTAATTCGGTATTATAGAATAAAATGCGTTCAATATTGTCAGCAAAAGACCGCACAGCCAAACAAACCACTTNTCCGCTCCGCACCATTCCCAGCCGCTAACTATAATTTTTTCGTAGCCCTGATCCATAGCCTTNACCTCTTGCCAGAGCAAAGGCAAAATGGCAAAATCAACCGCTATGGAATCGCTNGACATATTATCGGTTATTGTCAAAGCATAAGTGCCNGGATCTTTTTCGTTTCGNTTTTCTTTCAAAGGCTCTGCGCCAAGAGAAGCCTCGCTTACGCCGTCAAAGCTTATTATTGCGGCTATGTATTTTCTTCTAAGTCCAAACCACAACGCTTTGCCTTGCTCACGGTTAAACCAGGTCATTTTTGTCACAGTTTCCCTGTCAACATTGTAAGTGTTGTTCAAAATAACTTCGCTGAACAGGTAAGTCATTCCAAATGATTTTATAACAGGTATTTCCTCAGTCTCCTGCATTCCGCCTTTCCAATTTAAAGTGTAGAACTT
>WQSA01000212.1 GCA_009788135.1 Candidatus Fibrimonadales bacterium | reverse complement strand
GATGTAAACCTCAGCATAAGCGGAACTGCAAAGCTGACTGTGGAGCCAGGAGTGGAAATTATTTTTGGCAACGCAAGCAGCGGAATATATATTGGCGCAGAAGCTGCCCTGTCTATGATCGGCACATCTACCGAGCGCATTAGCCTGCACGGCATTAGCGAAATAAAAGGTTCTTGGGGCAATATAGAGATAAGATCTAATCGTTTAGAAAACAAGATTGACTATGTTGATATGCTCAAAGGAGGCAGTGGAACGAGAGATTATGATGCTATGGTTTTTTTATCAGGAAACGCTTCAGTTTCTGTCACAAATAGCATTCTTGACGGTTCGGCCACTAACGGAATTGGTCTTGAAAGGGCAAACGCCATTTTAACGGCATTCGACGGCAACATCATAAAAAATTCTAGCAAAGCACCTATTCATATACGTAAAGATGGCAGTTATAGCGGCAGCTTTTATGCGCTTAAAGGCGTTAGTAGCAACAATACTTTCACTGGCAATACTGAACAATATATTAATGCGGATGGTTCTCAGCCTATAACGGCTGACATGATAATTAAAAAACTAAGTATTCCTTATTACTTGGGATCTGGTTTGTCTATTAGCTCCAGCCCTACAGTGACAATTGAGCCTGGCACAGAATTTTGGATGGGTGCTGGTCAAGGAATTAGCATTGCAGGCTATTCAACGCTAATTGCCGCAGGAACAGTGACTGACCCCATAATAATTAAGGGCTTCAAAGACCAAAACAACTGGTGGACTAAAATAACCCGTAGTGGTGCCAATGCGTTAACCTTGTTTGAAAACGTTGTGCTCCAGAATGCTACCGATGCAACGCTTCCAGTTAACAATTATCCCTAACCGCTAACCCATTCACGCAAACGGCGCTGTGCAACTAGCACAGTGCCATTTTTATATATACCTCAAAATTTCTATTTTACACATTATGTCTATTGTTGAAAGAAACTGGCATTTGATTGAGAAAATGACTGAAAGGCTCAAGGAATTGAAACCTTACAAGGTTATCTTATTCGGCTCTTATGCCAAAGGCAACCCAACAGAAGACAGCGACCTAGACGTAGTGGTTATATTGGACTCCAATGATTTTGTCAAAAGTTTTACGGAAAAGATGGAAAGAAAAAAACCAATAGTCGTTTCTATAAGAGACATTCGTTATCAAATACCAATGGATGTTAAGGTTTATTCAAAAGCAGAATATTCGTATCTGGAAAAGCAAGATAATTTTTTCATCAATGAAATAAACGAAACTGGTAGGGTACTTTATGAAAAAAGAGTTAACATTCGCTAAGCAAATAGAAGCTATTTTCAAAAATCTGGCAGGGCAATAATGCTCCTATACCACGGCAGTTACTTGGAAATCAAAAGCCCAAAAATTCTTGTAGGCAAATACGCTAAGGATTTTGGCATGGGTTTCTACTGTACTATTTTGAAAGAACAGGCAATCAGATGGGCTAGCCGGTACAATTCCCCCATACTCAACACTTACGAATACGAAAAAAATCCCTCATCGAGAATCAGAGAATTTTCCGAAATGACCGAAGAATGGCTAGATTTTATTCTTTTTTGCAGAAACGGGAAAAAGCACGATTATGAAATTGTAAACGGACCAATGGCAAACGACCAAATTTACAATTATATAAGCGATTATATGGACGGTGCCATAACAAGAGAGCAATTCTGGGCTCTGGCAAGGTTCAAGCACCCTACGCATCAAACAGCTTTTTGCACAGAAGCCGCACTTAGAGACTTGAAATTTATAAAAAGCGAGACTGCAAAATGATAGGCAGAGAAATAAAAGAATATAATGATGTGTTTTTTATGTGCTCTTTAATAGATTACATTGCACGCAAAATTAAATCTCATAGAAGCACTGTTGCAAACTCAATAGGAAAAAACGAATTAAACAGAATTTTCGAACTAGCAGAAGTTTATCACTCGGAAAACATAGACAAAATAAGCGACGAACTCATAGAGAAGTTCGCCATACCAAGCGACAATTTTCCAACTGAAAGCAAATACGCCATTCCTTCGCACTGGGATATTGGCAAAGTATATAAAAGACTCGCTATAAACATCGCCGAACATGAACAAATAGATTTTATATCCGCTATACTTAAAGTCTATAATTCGCCGATTTCAGAAAAAATAGAGAACTTCAACAGCAGCCTCTACTATGAAAATCCCAGCTATATATTCGCCTGTTACCAAGAAGGAAAGGTGCTGTAGTTTTCTATATTATCCATAAAATTCATCCAAAGGACCTATTATGCATCCGGAATTAAAAGGCAAAGTAAAGACCGCACAAGAAGCTGCGGCTCTTGTTAACAATGGCGAAATCATAGGCATCAGCGGATTCACGGGAGCCGCCTATCCCAAAGCTGTACCGCCAGCCCTCGCAGAACGAGGCGCAAAACTCAAAGCAGAAGGCACAGACTTTGGCATATCGCTCTACACAGGAGCCTCCATAGGAGACGAATGCGATGGCGTACTAGCCCGTGCCGGCATAATGAAAATGCGCCTGCCATACCAAAGCCACGCAGATGTTCGCAACAATATAAACAAAGGCCTAACCGATTATCTGGATATGCATCTCTCGCACTCCGCGCGCTTTATTCGCATGGGCTTTGTTCCAAAACCCACGCTTGCGCTGGTGGAAGCTTGCGAAGTAACGCCGGATGGCAAAATTTACTTAACAGGCTGCGGCGGAAACACGCCGTCTTACCTGCAATCAGCAGAACGCATAATCATTGAATTCAACACGCATTATGGCGATACCCTCATAGGTTCCCACGACGTGTTTTTCCCAGAGCTCAGAGGCACAATCCCAATTCACGCCCCAGGCGACAGAATTGGCAAAGACTACGTGCAGGTTGACCCAGCAAAAATCGTAGCAATAGTGGAAACAAACCTGCCGGATTCGCTAAAACCATTCGCTGCGCCAGACGAAGACTCCAACGCAATAGCCGCTTACATTCTGGAATTTCTCGCTCACGAACGCAAAAAAGGCCGCTTGCCGGAAAATTTGCCCTACCAGAGCGGAGTTGGCAACGTGGCAAACGCCGTGCTCGGCACAATGGCAAGAGATCCACAGCAAGCTCCCGTTGAACTCTACACCGAAGTGATCCAGGATTCCGTATTCGACATTCTGGAAGCAGACAAGCTTATTATCGCAAGCGGTGCATCCATAAGCTACTCTCTTGCCGGTCAGGAAAAATACAAGGCAAACGCTCATGCTAAAAACTGGAAAAGCAAATTCGTTTTGCGCCCGCAGGAAATTTCCAATAACCCAGAAGTGGTTCGCAGGCTCGGCGTGATTTCCATGAACAC
>WQSA01000211.1 GCA_009788135.1 Candidatus Fibrimonadales bacterium | reverse complement strand
TACGACTGCTTCCCAACCTGCACTTCCACCATGAACCTGCCTCCTTCGCTGTCCTGGCACAGAATGTCGAATATGCTGTCCCTGTTTTCCGAAGTCTGCCCAGGCACATATGGATTTTTTATGCTCACATCCACAATTGGGTGCTTTAGCACCTTTTCCAGGAACACGTTTAGCATTGTTATGAGCGGTTCTTTTTCCTGCTCGTTTGCGAATGTTTTTTTGAACGGCATGTCAACCGTCAAATCGGCAAAGCATTCCTCGTTTTCTTTGGCCATAATATGGTCCTCCCTTTTTAGTTACCTATTAGACGCTTTTTAAAAGATTTTTCCGGAAAAAAGTGCAAAAAAAGCTAAAATGTTAATAACTGTTTACATTTTTGCATTTTTTTCTAAATTCCCCCTATATATGGCAACACGTACTGGCACAGGCATGGGAAGAGCAATAGTTTTTATTGTTCTGGGGTTAATACTTGGAGGCATTTTGGGTGAAAGCCTGGGGTGGTTCTTTGGATATATAGGCACTTTTATGAATGCTGGCGGCGAAGACAACGTGGTTCGCAACTTCTTTATCAGAGCCTGGGAGCTTAATATGGGCTACACTGCCGATGGACACCCTATGCTGGTGGATCTGTATATGCTGAAATTCAATCTTGGCTGCACCATAAGATTGAACATAGTCAGCATTATAGGCGTGGTAGCCGCATTATATATGATGAAGTGGTCGGGAAACAGATGAACCTAAGCGATGTAAAAGCTCAAATTCAGGCTAGTTCCGCAATAGCCGTAGTCGAGCAGACATTTGAAAAAATCGAAAAAAACAAGGAATTCAACGCCTACCTGTCAGTTTGCAAAGAGCGAGCCCTGGAACAGGCGAAAGCTTCGGATGAAAGACGCAAAAGCGGAAAAAGCCTCTCTGTTTTAGATGGCGTTCCAATTGCGGTCAAAGACAATATGTGCATAGAAGGCACAAAAACGACTTGTGCTTCCAAAATTCTGGAAAACTTTGTTTCCCCATACACTGCCACTGCCGTGGCAAAACTGGAAGCTGCCGGCGCAGTTGTAATTGGCAAAACGAATATGGACGAATTCGCAATGGGTTCGTCAAACGAGACTTCTTACTTTGGCAAAGTGATTAACCCTGTGGCAAAAGACCGCATTCCAGGCGGTTCTTCAGGCGGGAGCGCTGTTGCTGTTGCAGCGGAGACGGTAGCCTTGGCCCTAGGCTCTGACACAGGAGGCTCCATTCGTCAGCCAGCCGCATGCACAGGCACGGTTGGAATAAAACCCACTTACGGCAGAGTCTCGCGCTATGGCTTGGTAGCTTATGCCAGCAGCTTGGATCAAATAGGAGCATTCTCAAGCAATGTTGAAGACTTGGCTCCTGTTCTGAATTTTATGTGCGGGCAAGATCCCAAAGACAACACTACCAGCGCAGAACCCGTTCCGGATTTCGGTGAGCAACTGGGCAAAGGCATTAAGGGCAAAGTGATTGGCATGCCAAAAGAATATTTTGCGGAAGGCTTGGACCCCAAGTGCAAAGATGTGATAGAAGCGGCACTTGCCAAGCTTGAGAAAGAAGGTGCGGTTATAAAAGAAGTTTCGCTTCCGTCCATTCGCTACGCTATTGAAAGCTATTACATAATCGCTCCAGCCGAGGCTTCGAGCAATCTTTCTCGCTTTGACGGCATTCGCTACACGCACAGAAGCAAAGAGGCTAAGAATTTGGCAGACACTTTTTCAATGTCCAGAGGCGAGGGTTTTGGCAGCGAAGTCAAGCTGCGCATTTTGCTTGGAAATTATGTTTTGAGTTCTGGTTTTTACGATGCTTATTATGTGCAGGCGCAAAAAGTTCGCCGCATAATAACAGAAGATTTTTACAAAGCGTTTGAAGTTTGCGATGTGATTGCAAGCCCTGCTACGCCAGGTCTTCCGCAATTGGCAGGAGTAAGCGAGAGCGACCATTTGAGCTTGGTGCTCTCCGATCTTTACACTGCGAGCGTTAATTTAGCCGGTTTGCCGGGTCTTGTTCAGTCGTGCGGCAAGTTGGACGGCATTCCTGTTGGTTTGCAGTGGATTGGGAAGCCGTTTGACGAAGCGTCTTTGCTTGGCATTGGCGATGCTTTTGAAAAACTTCCATAACTTTTTTGTCTTGAAGCACAATTTTATTCAAAGCGCTTTTGCTGAGACCCCACATTTTAGCGGCTTTGTCAAAATCATCAAGTCTGTCTAAAACGTCTGCAATGAATTGAGGATAAAGAATATTGTCTTGCGAAATTTTTCCATCGCTTCCAGGAAAAGAAAAAGGTATTTTCGCAGTTGGTTTCTCCCTAATTTGCAATGCGATTTTCATGCGCAATTTTTTAAGAGCGAGCAGCTTATTTACGTGCGCACTGCGGTCATCGCAGGAATAAGATTCCACTCTCAACTCTCCACTCTCAACTCTCAACTTAACTCCAGAATTTGTTTTGTTGCGGTGCTGTCCGCCCGGGCCGGAGCCTTTGTATGCTGAGACTTCGCAAAGCTTCAGCAGGTCTGCGTCTGATAAATTTAGCAGGGAGTTACGATTTATGGTCTCCAACATCCAGCCCAGCCCCTGTCCACCGGTGCGGAATTCTTGCTTTTGGCTGTAAGATTTCTGTAATCCCAAATTAAAAGCTCGCCCTTGTGTGCGTCCCATACGCTCCACTCGCTTTCCCAGTCAAAAGTCTTTTTGTCTTTTAAAGTTACCTCAATATAAGATGCGAAAACCAAATAACGTGTTTTATAGCGCAGACTCAGTTCCTTTAAGAATTTCTTAAGCTCCTGATTCTCGTTCAGAGGAATTTCACGCAGATTTGCAAACGCATTCCAAAAATCAGCAGAGTCTCTTTCCAAAACGCGAGAACCCGGGAAAAGCAAAACTCGTTGATTATTCGGAAACCTCGCTGCCAATATGGAATCTTCTTTTGCAGCGAAATCAAATTCTATTGCGCTCTCGCTGAAACTGTGACAATAATCGCATTTCTCTGGTGATTTTGCAATTACATGCAATGCCGGCAATACGCCGATTAAAAAACCGGAATCCAATGCCAGATTCTCTTTTGTTTCGTTGTAAACTCGGTTGATTTTTACTTCAAAATCAGGCTCTTCGCCGCTGCGGCAATTGTCGCATGGCGGAGCTTCTCGCCTAGCATCCGGGCTTGCTGAAGACCCAGCGCATGAGGCCAGAATAAAACTAATCGATAATAATATTATTAATCGCATTTAAAATATCTTGTTTGCGGGTTTCAAATTTTGCACTTTCGCCTGCGGCTTCAACAACGAACATCGTTTCTTTTGATTGCACTGCCGCTACTAAATATAAATCGTGGCCAGCGG
>WQSA01000210.1 GCA_009788135.1 Candidatus Fibrimonadales bacterium | reverse complement strand
GGGGGGGGGGGGGGGGTAAATTTGCCTTTTAACAGGCTTTTTATGCCCCTAGAATCGCTTTCCTTGCGCTCGGAGACATTTTTTGCCACCTGTAAAAACAAAGGCTGATTCGGGCGTTTACGAGCGAATTTTGGAAGGCAAATAATAGCCACAGAAGCTTGCACCGCAAGCTCGCCAAACTTATTTTCGCAAAAATTCGCCATTACGGGTATTAATATACATTATTTTATAAGAAGAAGTACGCCTTTTTTCATCTTTTTATTAAAAACAGCGAATTTAGCTTAAAAAGGGCATAAAATTTAACTTTAGCCATTCAACAAACTATCTTCTCGCATACTACGAATCGTTGTTAATAATATTTCCAAATCGTTTTTAACGATGCCAAAAATAATTTCCTCATCTACGTCAAAATAATGATGAGCAATAATATCTCGCATTTTTTTTATTTTATTCCAAGGAATATCTGTATATTTCTGCAATAACAAACCTTCTGTATTCTTGTCAATATTCTTTATTGTCTCTCCAATCGCTTCCAACCTGATAACTGCAACATCTAGCATATCAACTCCATTTGGAGTATTCAAAAAATCCTCTACAGTATTTATGTTTTGAGTTCTTTCTTGTATATGCAAAATAGTCTCTTCTATTTTTGACAAACATTCCAAAACCAATGACTTGTCAAACATAAACTACTTCTCTATTTATCCGAGCTAACAAATATTTATTTATATTTGAATGTCTTCTCACCAAATCGACTCTTCTGCCAAATAATTTTTCCAACTCCCCATGCAAATCAAAGGAACTCATTAAACCATGCGGCTTTCCCTCATAATAAATGTCTATATCACTATCATTTTTCTGTTCGCCTCTAGCCACAGAACCAAATATGCCAATACGGCTAATGCCATATCGCTCAGCATATTTATTGGCGAATTCGCCAAGCAAAGAAAGGTAATGAGAAATATCTTTCATATGGTAAATATACAAAAAACCACTTACTATATTAACCCCATGAGCATTAAAACTCTAGATATAACAGGCGAACAATGCCCCATGACTTTTGTGAAAACAAAAGTCGCTCTGCATGAACTTGCCAAAGGAGAGGTTCTGGAAGTGCTATTGAATGCTGGCGAACCGCTGGAAAATGTTCCCCGTGCTGTTCAGGAAAGCGGATACAAAGTGCTTTCCATTGAACAAGCAGAAGGAAATATATACAAAATTGCTATTACTTGTCTTTGATAACCAATTCTACGCGACGATTCTTCGCCTTGCCTTCGTCCGTGGNATTATCCGCTACAGGCTTTGTTTTTCCATAACCAACAGACTTCAAGCGTTTTTTGTCAACGCCTCTTGCTGTCANATATTTCACAACCTCGGCAGATCTATTCTGGCTAAGCTTCAAATTGGCTGCATCNCCACCAACATTGTCGGTGTGACCTTCCACAATAATCGTGGATTCNGTTAGCAAGGTTTTCAAAATGCCGGCAACTTCTGCAAGATTCTCCTTAAGCTCTGGTTTCAAATCCGCTTTGGCGGTTTCAAACAGAATGTCGCTCATAGAGAGAATTGTACCTCTGGCATCCTTGTAATAGCTGATAGTTTTGCTCTGCAAAGCTTCAAGCTTTTTCTCAGCTTCCGCTTTTTGCTTGGCTATCAACTGATCCTTTTCCGAAAGAGCTTTCTGGCTCTCCGTGCTCAAACGCTCCAAGCTTGAACCCAAAGTCTTTACATCGCCAGCCCACGAAGCTATAAGAGAATCCTTTACATGGGATATCTCTTTCTGAGTATCCACAAGCTTTTGGCTCAATGCAACTTTTTCAAGCTGCGCTTTGAAAAGCTCAATTGCCAAATTGCAGGAGTTTATCTGCTTTTCATGACGCTTTTCCTCTTTCTCCGCTTCCAGTTTGCGAATTCTCGCTTCTAGAATAGCATAAGTGCGATCAGCGGCAGCATCGCGCGGGAGCGCTTTAAGCTCGTCAAAAGCAGCTCGGCAAGAGATTTTCTTATCTATGCTCGCTACTTCTACAGGAGCTTGGGCAAACTGTGCAAACAAGCTTGTGGCACAGGCTAGAACTATAATTGCTTTTTTCATAAAACCTCCTTATTTGCTACCTTTGCTTTTGCGTTCTTCATGCGAGTTGCGATAACTATCCAAAGACTGCGTTGCCGATTGCAAACTATCGGCTATGTTTTTGTTCTCCTGCTTTTGCAAAGCGAGCTGAAACTGCAAAACAGCTTCATCCGCAGCAAGAAATGCAGCCTCAGTTTGGCCGTCTTTATTCTGCTTTTCCGCATCAGCTATAAGCGCATCTGTCAAAGCAGACGCTGCCAAGCCATTGGCTATGGCTACCTGTTGCAGGGTTTTGGCTTCCGCTAAGGTAGAATCTACCATAGCGGCATTCTTAGATGCGCACGATATAAACAACATCGCACACAAGAACATTGGCAATATCTTTTTCACAAGAACCTCCGAAGTATTAGGGCAATATAGTAATTTTTTACTACATTCATTCAATATGAGGTTTTTTATAAAAATATCCATTATTTTGCTGGTTCTTTGCATTGCAGGCGGCGGATTTTACACCTATAAGCAGAAAAATTCAAAAAAAAACTCGACTTTGGAAACTGTTTACCCAATCCTTGACGACATTGTGCAAACAATAACAGCTACAGGCCGCCTTCAACCAATAGATCAGGTGGACATTGGCACGGAGGTTTCCGGCACGGTCAGCAAAATTCACACGGATTTCAACCAAAATGTGGAAAAGGGTCAAATACTCTTGGAAATAGACCCGCTAAAGGCAAAAGCAAAGGTTGAGCAAACAAGAGCATCTTACAGATCCGCAGAAAACGAAGCTAAATACCAAAAAAGCAATTACAACAGGATTTACGAGTTGTTTAAGAGGGGTGTTGTTGCGGCAACAGATTTGGAAACTGCGGAATACAGATATAATAATGCGCAGAGCAGCTTGATAAATTCAAAAAGCAATTTGGATCAGGCGCTGCTGGACTTGGCAAACTGCACAATAAGAAGCCCCATAGACGGCATTGTACTGAACCGTGCCGTTGAAGCCGGCCAAACNGTGGCGGCTTCTCTTTCTGCGCCAACGCTGTTCACCCTTGCGCGCGACTTGACGCAAATGGAAGTAAAAGCCGATGTTGACGAGGCAGACATNGGGCAGGTGAAAATGGGGCAAAGAGTTGAGTTTACAGTTGATGCATTCCCTAACGATAAATTCTCAGGCACGGTCCAAGAGGTGAGGCTTTCGCCGAATATAATGTCAAACGTTGTAACTTACACCGTGGTGATAAGAGCGAGCAACCCCGATCAAAAGCTTTTGCCAGGCATGACAGCGAATTGCGATATAATAGTTGAAGAGGCTATACAGGTTTTAANCATTCCCATGCG
>WQSA01000209.1 GCA_009788135.1 Candidatus Fibrimonadales bacterium | reverse complement strand
AGCACAGACACAGGAATAAACCTGCTTGAGCCAGGCGAAACGCCTTACGAAAATGCGCAGTTCCTGCTCTTTTTAGTTGCGGTTATCAAAGCCATAGACGAATATCAGGATTTGCTGAGAGTCTCTGCCGCAAGCGCGGGCAACGATCACAGACTTGGCGCAAACGAAGCTCCTCCTGCAATTATATCCATGTTCCTCGGCGAAGAGCTAACCGAAATTCTGGAAGCAATAGAAGCCGGCACCGCATATAAAAGCAAAGAAAAAATCGAAATGGAAATTGGCGTATCCGCATTGCCTCATTTCCACAAAGACACCACAGACCGCAACCGCACATCTCCGTTTGCATTCACAGGCAACAAATTTGAATTCCGCATGCTCGGCTCTGCGTTCTCCATCTCTGGCCCGAACATTGTGCTGAACACCGTGGTTGCAGAAATTCTGAGCCAGTTTGCAGACAAGTTGGAAAAATCAAGCGACTTCAAAGGCGATTTAGCCAAGCTTGTAAAAAATACATTCCACGAGCACAAGCGAATTGTATTTAACGGCAACAACTATTCAGAAGAATGGGTAGTAGAAGCTGAGAAACGTGGTTTGCTGAATATGAAAACCACGGTAGATGCACTGCCGAAATTCACATCTGCGCATAGCATTGAAGTGTTTACCAAGCATGGTGTTTTCACCGAGGGAGAGATTCACTCTCGCTATGAAATTCTGTTGGACGGCTATTACAAAACTATCAACATTGAAGCGCTTACAATGGTAAGCATGGTGAAGTCAAGCTTTATTCCGGCTTGCCTTGCCTATCAGAGCGAGTTGGCTTGTCTTATGGAGAGAAAGAACAAGTGCGGTGAATTCGACAATTCGCTTGAATCGCATTTGCTGGATAAAATTTCCAAGCTATCTTCCTGTATGCTTAAAAGGCTGACCGCTTTGGAAAATGTTCTGCTTGAAGCTTCTAAGGATAATGTTTTCACTTCAATGTCCGAACTGCGACTCGTTGTGGATGAGCTTGAGACTTTGGTAGCAAAAAAGCATTGGCCGTTCCCAAGCTATGCTGAGATACTTTATAGCGTTGTGTAGTTTATGCAATTGCCGTTTACAAAAATGCACGGCTGCGGCAATGATTACATCTATGTCAATTGTTTTGATTTGGATGTAAAATCGCCGAAATCGCTGGCTATGTCTTTGTCCGATAGGCATACGGGCATAGGCAGCGATGGGCTTGTGCTTATTTTGCGCTCAAAAGTCGCAGATGCCAGAATGCGAATGTTCAACATTGATGGCAGCGAAGGCAATATGTGCGGAAACGCAATTCGTTGCGTGGCAAAATATCTCTTTGATAATCGCATGGTTAAAAAACGGGATATGCGAATTGAAACGAAAAGCGGCATAAAGAAACTTTATATGTTGAAAGAAAATTTAGCCAAGGTCGATATGGGACCAGCTTGCGATATAGCGGCGACATCGGTGAATATAGATGGCAAAAAATATGACATCACCTGCGTTTCCATGGGAAATCCTCATGCAGTGACTTTCTGCAAAAATACGGATAAAATAGACTTGCATAAAATTGGACCTCTGTTTGAGCACAATCCTCTTTTTCCAGAGGGAGTGAATACCGAGTTTGTTGAAGTTATTCGCAGGAATGTTTTGAAAATGCGTGTGTGGGAGCGTGGTAGCGGAGAAACGCAAGCTTGCGGTACCGGAGCCTGTGCTTCGGCGGTGGCTTCTGTTCTAAAAAGATATTGCGATAAAAATAAGGATATAAAAGTGCAGCTTCCTGGCGGCACTTTAACGATTAAATATACGGATGATGCCGTTTTTATGACTGGCAGTTGCGTAAAAGTTTTTGAAGGGGTTGTGGAATTATGAATATAAATCAGAATTTTCTGAATTTGAAGGAAAGCTATCTTTTTTCTGAGATTGCGAAAAAAGTAAAAGGTTATAAACAGATAATTCGTTTGGGTATTGGCGATGTAACTTTGCCTCTTGTTCCGTCTGTGATAAGCGCTATGCAACAGGCTGTTGCCGAAATGGGCAATGCTGGTACATTTCGTGGTTATGGCGAGGAGCAGGGCTATGCTTTTTTGAGGCAAGCGATATGCGGATATTATGCGAAAAAAAATGTTAAACTGAGCGAAGATGAAGTTTTTGTGAGCGATGGCGCAAAAAGCGATTTGGGAAATATCCTTGATATTTTTTCTGTTGATAACAGCGTGCTGATTCCAGACCCTGTTTACCCTGTTTACGCAGACACAAACATTATGGCAGGCAGAAAAATCACCTACATGAACGGCAACGCCGAGAACAATTTTTTGCCCTTGCCCGATAAAAACATAAAAGCCGATATTATTTATCTATGTTCTCCGAACAATCCGACTGGCTCGGTTTATAGCAAAGAACAGCTTAAATTGTGGGTTGACTACGCTTTGGAGAACAGCTCTGTAATTTTCTTTGACAGCGCATATGAAATTTTTATTCAAGACAAGACTTTGCCAACGAGCATTTACCAGATTGAGGGTGCGGAAAGGTGTGCTATTGAATTTTGCTCTCTTTCTAAAACGGCAGGGTTTACGGGAACGCGCTGCGGCTACACGGTTGTTCCGCACAAACTTGGAGCATTGAACAAGCTTTGGCTGCGCAGGCAAACCACTAAGTTCAACGGCGTTCCGTATATTGTGCAGCGTGGTGCGGAGGCGGTTTTTTCCGATGAAGGCTTTGCGCAAATTAAAGCGAATATTTCTTATTATCTTGAGAANGCCAAGGTTATTGCGGATACTTTGAAGAAGTTNGGNATTTGGTTTGTTGGCGGCGAGAATTCGCCGTATATNTGGTTAAAATGCCCAAATGAGATGAAATCTTGGGATTTCTTTGATTTTCTGTTGGAAAAAGCAGGCGTTGTGGGAACGCCTGGAGCAGGATTTGGGATGAATGGCGAAGGTTTCTTTCGCATGACAGCGTTTAACAGCAGGGAAAATGTGGTTGAAGCTATGGAGCGTTTTTCGAAAAGCTAGGCTAAGGGGTCCGAAGCGGACCTCTCTGGAAACGGCAAAGCTATTTTTATCTCTTATTTGAATAAAACTTCGCCCGATTCTATATTATAATAAGCACCAATTACTTTCGCTTCCACATGCTCAACTATTTTATTTTCTTTGATATGTTTAACAACGCTATTTATGTTCGCATGAATAGCCTCATCAACATTTTCAATGCCTTTTATAGCGGGGCAGATTGCGTTTATAATAGTCTGTAAATTTTCCGGGTACTCACCACCGCTAACAGCTCCTGTAACGGCTCCGCAATGGCTATGCCCCACCACTACCACTAATGGCGATTTCAAGTGTTCAACAGCGTATTCAATGGAACCAAGCACTGTTGAATCAGCAATATTTCCAGCATTTCGAATTACAAAAATATCCCCCAATTTCAGGTCAAAGTAAATTTCCGGAGG
>WQSA01000208.1 GCA_009788135.1 Candidatus Fibrimonadales bacterium | reverse complement strand
ATCTTCGCCGCACCCCTCAAACCAGCAATCCACAGCGAACCGCAATAAACCGAAATTCCGTGGCTAGCCAAATTGTCAAAGGTATCGTCTGTTCCGTGAGTGAGCGGGAACACTTGCCCAGGCTCAACAAGCTTTTCCAAATATTCCATAGAAGCATAAACTGCATCTCTGCAATAAGTGAGCACAGAAATATCGCCGGTCATCTGATAATGTCTGATTACCATCAGAACAAATTTCGGAGCAAGGTCTTTCCATTCTTTTACATTGTGCCAATCGTAGGCATCCGGAATTGCGTCGAACGGGCTTCCCAAATCGTGTATAACCGCTCCCCTAACGCCTCTTGGACCTTCCAGTTTTTGGTCCGGCAAATCTGCGTAAGGCAAATTAACATACTTATGATGCCTACGAACCTGCGGATTGACTGCCAAAACCGCATCTGCGAAATTGCGCATAACGCAACCGTCAAGACGAGGCAACAGAGCGAGAAGGCTAAAGGAACCGTAAAAATAAACATCAAGGCTGTTGAAGAACGGATAATCTGCGCATTCTCGAACGAGAAATTTGTCTTCTTTGTCCCAAACGGTTGCCTCTGCCAAAAAGCTCAAAGTGTTTATTGCAAGCGTTTTGAAATTCTTGCTGGAATGTTCAGGAACAAGGCGGTTGTAATTGGAAGGAATTGCGGATTCAAAGCGAGGACTTGCCTCTATAAACTCTGAGAGCATCGGTCTTATGCGGCGATCCGGGTCCGGATAGAATTGCGCATATTTCTTTACGCTGTTCATGCCGTTCATTCTTATTAAAGGGAAGTCAAGGGCAAGCGAGAATTGCACTCTTGCGCTAGTGTTGGGAGGAAGTTCAATGGTCACGCACAATGCTCCAGCCATAATCTCCCTGCCGCTATAAACATTTTTCACCCAGCTTTTGCCGACTCTGCCGGAGAGCAAAGCTCCTTTAAGCACAGATTCTTCATCTTGTTTGTAGAACATGGGTTTTGTGCTGGCCTGCGCAATAACACCCGGATTCCATGTCGCTGCAATAGCAATTCTGCCTGCGCAGTCGGATTCGGATAAAAACTTTTTCATGTAAAACTCAACACCTATGGTATGACGTCCATCGGATTGAACCATTCCATAGTTTTCCGCTTTCGGAAATCTGGCATTTGGCTGCAAAACAAAAGAAGAATCTTGAACTCCGTGCCTATCTTTTATAACGTTGTAACCGCAGAGATTATCCTGCATTTGGACAATGGTAATCTCGCGAGTTTTGTTTGTGGAATTTTCCAGTTCAAAAATAGTTGCGCTAACGGGCAAGCAGCTCATTCTTTCGTTGCCTGGCAATACAGGGGAGAATTGTTTTTTGCGAATTTTCACCGTTTTTTTGGAAACGTATTCCGTAGCGGATACTGGATACAAAGCTGTATATTCCATGAGTTCCGGGTCATATCCCTGTTGCCCGAGTATTTCCTGTTCCTCGCCCCAAGCAGCCGTTAGCGAGCCTTTCCTTTCCGGGGTTTCACCCACAAGCCCGTCAAAAAAGTCGATAAGCCAAAGTTTTTGAAAGCGGGGGCTGCGATTATTGCTTGCAAGCATAGCTTCCGTGCGGCGGCTCCATTCAATGCGCCAGCGGTTCAAGCGATCTTCGTTTGCGGCATACAAATCGCCTTTTTTTGCTGCGCTGTCCAAAAGATTAGCTATTTCGNCNGCATCAAGACCTTGAGGCACAAGGGCATTGCCTTTCACGTCCACCAGAGGGAAGAAAGAGAGCAATTCATAAACTTGCGCAACGTTTTCAACCATCAGAGGCGAGCCTTGAACNGACTCTTTGAAGTAAAAATCATTCAATTTCAAATCGCCNTTTTTTTCGCCCCGAACCTGAATTCCGGGCAANAAATGCATAACAGGCGTTGTCCCNGCCGGAGTTACGGTAAAAGCGTTGCCAATTCCGCCAACCGCAATGCCTGTGGTTGAAGGGGTTGCGTTGAGCGGNGTGTACCAAGGCTGAATAAATTCAGCGGCAAGGCCAGGGGTCATTAAATCTTTAACGGTGCCTTTGTGGGCAGACTGTGATAAATATTGTGAAAACATGCAGAGAAAATAGAAAATTCGTCACACCCTTGACGGCGGATTAATTTTTTACTATATTTATACCTCCTGAATCAGTAGCTCAATTGGTAGAGCAGCGCCCTTTTAAGGCGCGGGTTCAAGGTTCAAGTCCTTGCTGGTTCATTAGCGGAAAACATCCGACAAACAAGCCTACAGACCCGATATTTGTTTTCTATATTTGCAAATAGGAAGCCTTGGAGGTTTTATGAATGCAACGCAAACAGCACAAGTTTATCGCACTATATGCATACCGCAGGATAGCAGGTTTGATATTCCAATTGAATATGTAGGCAGAGAGATTGAAATTACAATAATCCCTGCTTTTGGGGAAGAATATCAACTTGACGCAGAAACCTTGGAGGCAATGCAGGAAGTAAAAGATATAGAATCTGGCAAAATACAAGCGAAAAGATACAATAGTGCTGCAGAAATGCACGCAGATATTTTGGCAGAGGAAGATAAATAATGTTGCAACTTGTAACTACAAAAAAATACAGAAAAGACTTAAAATTAATTGCAAAACAAGGAAAGAATTTAGATTTGCTGAATGAAGTTATTAATACACTGAAAGAGCAAAAACCTCTAGACCCCAAATATAAAGATCACCCTCTACATGGCAATTATGAAGGATATCGCGAATGCCATATTTTGTCAGACTGGCTTTTTATCTACAAAATCAATAAAAAAGAATTGATTCTGTTTGCTTTTCGCACTGGTTCACATTCTGAACTTTTGAAAATTTAGATAGGCCCGAAATTAGCTTTTTTCTCGCAAACTAACCCACAGCATCCAGCTCCTTCTCATGAAATACAAGGCGGTCATTGGAAAATATGTAGCAAAAGGTAATGCCATAGGTAGGTTCAATATTGAACCTGCCAAAACTTGGGAACTGCAAAACGAAGCTAATAGCTTTAAAGATAAAGTCGGCGAAGCTATTGTAGAATTGTTAAATGGCGGATTCTTCAAACTGAAAACAAAACCATCCGCTCCACAGAATTCGGTTGAAAACAGCTCAATACGTTAGCATTGACTATTCACCATTTCCTCAAATCTCTCCTGGCTCTTCGTCCTCAACTTCGCCTTCTCCTCAAATCCCTTTTCAAATTCCTCTAACTCTTTGCCGTCAATTTCATACGCCTTGCCTTCTTCAAACACGCCCTCTACCCCACTCAAAGCCCCAGAAAACAACTCCAACGCCAACAACGCTGCAGGATACTTGCCTTCTTTGTTTGTCACATTGTATTCTTTAGAAACCTTAAACCCAAATCTCTTGTAATATTCCGGGTCTCCATAAATCAGTATCGCCTTATATCCCATTTCTTTTGCCAACTGAATTGTATGATTTATCAGCTTTGCCCCAATCCCTTT
>WQSA01000207.1 GCA_009788135.1 Candidatus Fibrimonadales bacterium | reverse complement strand
CTTTTATCGAATCGATTTTGCAATTTACGTATGTTCCAAGCTTAGCATCAGAACAATTAACAATAATTTTTTTGAAATTTCCGGTTTTGCCTACCCATTCGTTTGGATTTCTGCGGGATGGCTTTTCCAATAAAATTTTCTCGGTTCTGCCTATCATCAATTTTGCTCGCTCCAATGTTATGGAGTTTTGCAAATCTATGGTTTTTTGCAAACGAGATTTTTTTTCGGTTTCGGTTATCAATTCTTTTTCCTTAGCGGATGGCGTTCCTTCTCTGGCGCTGTATGCGAACATAAATGCGCTGTCGAACTGCGCTTCTCGCAATAGGGATAGTGTTTCTTCAAATTCTTCTTCCGTTTCGCCTGGATAGCCGCAGATTATGTCTGTTGTTATGCCGTAAAGCGGATTGAAGGAGCGCAAGGCTTCTACTATGCTTAAATAGTTTTCTCTTGTGTATTGGCGTTTCATTTTTTTTAGAATTGAGTTTGAACCGCTTTGGGCCGGCAAATGCACATGAGGCGCTATTTTCGGCTCGTTCAGCAAAATTTCCAAAAGCTCGCTTGTATAATGCTTGGGATGAGGGCTCATAAAACGAATTCTCTCAATTCCTTTTACATCTGCCACAAGTTTTAGCAAACCTGCAAACGACAACCCCTTATAGCGATATCCGTTAACAGTTTGGCCCAAAAGCGTAATCTCGGAAACTCCTTGCACCGCTGCCGTTTCAATTTCGCGCAAAATAGAATCTGACTCTCTATATTTTTCCATGCCGCGCACATAAGGTACAATGCAATAACTGCACCGCATATTGCACCCGCTTTGAATAGCGATAAATGCGCTGTAATTGTTGGCTAGTTTAGCGAAATCATTAGTTTTAGAATTGAGAATTGAGAATTGAGAATTGAGAATATCAGATAATTTGTGATATTCTTCCGGCCCAAGTATAAAGTCTATAAAAGGTAAATCTTTTCTCAAGGATTCTCCCCTATTCTTAGCCATGCAGCCTAGAACCCCTATTCTCAATTCTAAATTCTCAATTCTCAATTTTTTCAAATCCCTAATCCTTGCAATAGCGTTTTCTTCCGCTTTTGCTCTGACTGAGCACGTGTTTACCAGAATCATATCCGCTTTTTCTGCGCTTTCGGCAGGGAGCCAGCCCTGAAACTCCAAAAGAGCTGCCAAACGAGCAGAATCGTACTCGTTCATTTGACAACCATAGGATATTATGTGGTAAACTTTTGCTATATTTGACATATGGCAAACAAAATAATAAATTCAAGCAAGAAAAAAATCTATATTAAAATAGCACTTCTATTCAAGTGCTTCTTAGCATCATTTATGCTTGCACCAACAGCTTGGGCAGAGCCATTGCTGGTGGCAAATGCGGATCAAATGGCAGAAATTGCGGAAATGACAAATGCCGGGCGTTTGGAGACTTTTATCACAGGCAATGCCAATACCGCTGTGCATTTCAAATTGACTAGGGATATTGCTCTGAAGAGCTATAGCTGGGTTCCCATAGGAACTGCCGCCAATCCGTTCAAAAGCATCTTCGATTGCGATGGAAATGCAATTTCCGTCTTGTTTACCGATGATGAGAATTCGGATTATGCCGGACTGTTCGGCAGTGTTAGCGGTACGGTTGAGAACTGCAATGTTAAAGACTCGGTTCAAGGAAGTGAAAATATCGGTGGAATTGCAATCTTAGGTTCAGGCACGGCAAACGACCCATTTATTGTTCGCAACGAAACAGACTTGCGAGCGGTTGGGCGCGGCAAATACAACGACACGGATTGGTCGCTCAGCGCACACTACAAACTGATAGCAAACATTGCGCTGAACGGCAACTGGGAACCTATTGGCAGCAACGATGATAGCAATCCATTCACAGGCAGTTTTGATGGCAACGGCTATGCAATCAATGGCATAAAAATCAACAACCCAGCCCTAGACAACGCCGGACTCTTCGGACACATAAGCGGCGGCACAATAACAAACCTCGGTATAACAGGCGGGAGCATAACAGGCGGAACCAATATCGGCGCAATAGCAGGAAACCTGACAGACAGCGGCACAATCACCAAAAGCTACTCCACAATATCAGTCACAGGCACAACCAACGTAGGCGGCCTGGTGGGTAACGCAATCAACAGCGCAATCACCCACTCCGCATCGCTCGCAGCCGTCGTAAGAGCAACCCTTGCGCTCACCCCGGTTGAGGGTCGCATAGCTGGCAACACCACCAACGCCACCCTCTCAAACAACGTCGCATTCGTACGCATGGAAAACGGACCCTGGCTCTATGCCACGCACGATGACAAAGACGGCGAAAGCATAAACGGCACGGCAGCCGCCGAAATATTCGGAAAAGAAGACGCTCCAATATACCTCAAAGACCGCAACATGGCATTCGCAAACATAAGCGATGAAACCAAAGCCTATGACGGCGATGAACTAACGCCTGCAGTCACATGGGGCACCGAAAAACTCATCAAAAACAAAGATTACAAAATCGCATTCACTGGCAAAAACGGAATAAATACGGGAACAGGAACATTCACGCTAACCGGCATCGACAACTACACAGGTGTAACAGAACCGAGAAACTACACCATAGAAGAAAATCCGGAATTGCCATTCCGCACCATAAAAATCGCAGAAGCAGAATTTAAAAAAGGAGAAAACAGCACTCCCCACAAAATCTATTACTCCATTCCCAGCCAATACTGCGGCGAAAATAAAATCGAACAAGTACAAGTGCAACTCATGGACCAAGACAACTACCACCACAAAAACTTGCCTCTAATCAAAGGCTTAGACGTCTTAACCACCGAAGTAATTCACAACGGCAGCATAATTGAAGACACCGTAATAGTGATAAGCCCAATTCCATACGACAAAATAATCAAACAGAAATGGGGACTGCTTATGATCAACAACAACCCGCAAACCAACGGCGGATATATATTTACTGAATTTGAATGGTTCAAAAACGGCGAAAAACACAGCAACAACCTTCAATATTACCGCCCTGCCGATTTCAACGAAATGCTCAATACCAAAGACATTTTCAATGTACAGGCAAGTACCGAAGACGGCATAAAAATTAACTCCTGCGAAGGCAGCCCAATAGAAATTGCTCACCCGCCAGAACCAATCGCTGCCAAAAAGCAAGTTCTCGGAATAGGCGGCAAAAATCCTGCAGCCAGTTCAAAAATCTACAACATAAAAGGCAAACGCACCGCAAACGAAAAAATTCCAGCGGGCGTTTACATAGTTGAAGAAGAAAAAAACAACCTAAACGAGGTAAAACCATGAAATTGACTCTCTTTAAGGTATAATCTTTTGTCTTACATTCATAAATTTATATTCATATTTTTCATAGCGCCCGTTGCTAGCTTTGCGCTTCAATCGGAATTTGATGTTCATTACCGCCTCGGCGTCTCGGACCTCTCTCTCAGCCATGCGCCGGGCATCGCTTTTGC
>WQSA01000206.1 GCA_009788135.1 Candidatus Fibrimonadales bacterium | reverse complement strand
TCTGCTTTAGAGTCATGGATATAATTAAAACGTTCTCGCATCCATTTGTCACGAGGGTTGGATATTGTGTATCCATCGGCATCGCTCATAAAAATATGCCCCGATTCCCAAATGACAAAAGAAGAAAGGCGTTGCTGAAAATACTTTCCGGGAATCGTAATCACAACAATATTGTCATGTGAAAACGGAATGGGAGCCGCCAAGTAAAAAACAACCCCGGTATCTATCTTGTGCGTTGAAGAAATAGCTCTTTCGCTAAAGCCGCCGTTGAGCATCGGAAACGCTTTTCTTATATATTTATCGTTCATCGCTTCCACTTTTGCCGGCATTTCGCCGGCTTCGGCTATTAAACCTTTTTCGATATTTAAAACCGCTATCCCGTTAAATTCCTGAAACAAATCGTTTTGCAATGACAAAATACCAGGCCATGCCGCTTCTTCGGAAGTTCCCAGGGCTTCTGCTACCTTGCTCGCTTTAAATTTAAGCTGATCAACTTCGCTGCTTAAATAACTATCAGCAATCTTGGACATTGCCTCAAGATCTATTTCCAGAGAAATATCAATGTTTTTTTTCACATAATTAATGCCTACAAAAACGCTCAATAACAATATGAACACGTTAATGAAAATAATTATGAGCATCGCTCTTATTCGAATATTCATATAACACCCCCATTAATAGCGGCAAGACGTGCATTCGCCGCATTTTCTGCTTCTTCAAAGTCGCTGTGAATAACACATTCCTTAATCTTGTCTAAAACATCTCTTGTTTCTTGCGTGCATTTTTCTATGCCTGCAATAGCGTCCAAAGCGCCTTTTCTGTTGTAATCCGAGCACATATCCTTAATTGCCTGCAATTTATTGCGTAAGTCTCCTATATCTTCATCCGCAGCGTTTTCGCTCGGTTTTTGCTTAAATTTATAAAGCATCGTGCGCAACTCATTCAGAAGACCGGGCACTAACGCAGTTATCTGCTCAATATTATGTTCACGACCGAGGTTTTCCAATTGAAGCGCAAGTTCTGAAAGCTTTGTTTCGCCTATGGTATTCAAAACGCTTTTAATGCCATGTACATTTACTATGAATTTTTGCAAATTGTCTTCAAATCCGTTTTCTTTAGACAGCTTTTCCAGCAAAGCTATTGTTCTGCGAGTGTCTTTAATGCAAAGTTCCACAAGCACTGGGTCTTGCGGCAGCGGTTGTTGTATCGGTTCCTGCACGGATACCTGTTGCGGATGTTTATCACGTATGTATTTATTCAGAATAGTATTCAGTTGGCGCGTATTTATGGGCTTGGAAATAAAATCATCGAAGCCGTTTTGCCTGAATATATCCGCTTGCCCAGCAATCGCATTGGCAGATAGCGCAATTATGGGGGCAGTGTAGCCAGAATCACGTATAATCTTTGTAGCTTCCAAACCATCCATTCCAGGCATCATGTGATCCATAAAAATAATATCATAGACTTTGTTTTTGGCTTTATTAATAGCAGCACGCCCGTTCAAAACCGTTTCTATTTGCAGTTTATAAGGTTTCATAAAGCTCTGGGCTACATACAAATTTGTTTCCACATCGTCAACAATCAATACGCTTCCGTAAGGCATAGATTCCCGTACAATCTTGGTTCTTTTATTCCTGGGCAAATAACTATCTCGAAATTGCCGCAAGTTTTCCGCTACTTCCTTGCCAAGCACTTCGCTATCCACAGTTTTCTGCGGCAGTCTAACGGTAAAAATCGATCCTTTGCCAGGTTCGCTTTCAACATGAATTTTACCGCTCATAAGATGTATAAGGCGTTGCGTAATAGCCATGCCAAGCCCAGTGCCTTTGGAGGTTCCGCCATCGTGTTCCTGGTTAAAGCGAGAGTATTCATCGTAAAGTTTTTTCAACTGCTCTTTTGTCATGCCGTAGCCGGTATCCTGAACGCTGAACTCAAGGCTGGATTCTTTAAAGCAAATAGATAAATTAACTTCACCGGAATCCGTATATTTAAATGCGTTGGAGAGAAGGTTATTGAAAATTTGTTTTATGCGAAGCTGGTCGCCAACTAGCTTTGCAGGAATATTTTCATCGACTTTGAGCTTAAATTCAATTGGCTTTCCTTCAATCCGCATAATATTCAAATGCACAGAATCGTTTATTATGCTGGCAACGTTATATTCAACAGGCACAACATCCATTTTGCCAGCTTCTATTTTGGAAAAGTCCAATATATCGTTTATTATGCTTAAAAGCATATCGCAGGAATTATATATTTTATCAAGACCAACTTCAATATCTTCCGGAAGATTTTCATTCTCTATAAGAATTTCCGTTATGCCCATTATCGCATTCATCGGCGTGCGTATTTCATGGCTCGTTTTCGCCAAAAAATCTGATTTAGCTCTATTGGCAGCTTCGGCTACCGCCGCCATGCCTTCCAAGTCTTTATGCATTTTAAGCATAGAGCTTACATGGTTTACTATTTGTATTTGTATTCGCACTCTTGACTTGACAATTTTTGCGCTGAAAGGTTTGTGTATAAAATCTGCAGCCCCAAGGTCTAAGCCTTTTTCCTCGTCTTCAACCGAGTTAAGCCCAGTAATGAAGATAACCGGAATACGCTTGGTTTTGGCGGAAGATCTTAGAGCCTTCAGAACTTCATAACCGTCCATGTCTGGCATAATAATATCGAGCAAAATAAGATCGGGCAAATACTTCTCTGCCATTTCAATGGCGCTGGGCCCGCTTTTGGTCATGTAAATTGTATAATCCGAGCTTAGTATGCTAAGTAGCACCTCAAGGTTTGATTTTTCGTCATCCACAAGAAGGAGGCTGTTCTTTTTTTCTGAGGAGGGGCTCATGAGGGTAATATAGGAAATAGCAACACTGGCCCTGCAATAATAAATATTAAATGAAATTATAGTTTTAGACTAAGTTCAATCTGTTCTTGAATCTATGAAATCCTACAATCCAGCAAAGTTTTTATGTGATTTTTGTGCAGAGCCGTTTTCAACATAGCCCTTGAACACTTTGCCGCAAGACACTGCAAAAATTGCATCATCTGGTGGCAAGTCTTGCAACTCGGTCATATCATCTGGGTCTTCCAAGCTGCAAGCGCCGCTATTCAGATAACCCACAGATATTTTATTGCAAAAGATTTCTTTTTCGCCATAGCTCGCTTCTCCTATTATGCAACTTGCGGATTCATTGTCCTGAGAAGCTTCATTGGCAGAATGCGATATGCTTGAGATAGCTAAAAGCATAACAAGCGAAATTCCTGCGATGAGTAAAGTTTTTTTCATAACACAAATTTAGAAGAATATTGTTAAAAACGCGTTACGATAGCATTAAATCTGAGTGAATAAATAAATATCCCTCAAAATTTCCCAGCAAATAGAGCGGAATAGAGAGCAAGCCTCTAAACAGGGGCAGAAAATTTCGCAATAAAGCTTTTGAGCCTGTTTTTATTTTCATTTCTTTGATTTGCCTTGAAGTAAATTTCAATAAATGTTATCTTTTCCAA
>WQSA01000205.1 GCA_009788135.1 Candidatus Fibrimonadales bacterium | reverse complement strand
CCAACACGTTCTATAGCTGATGTTTCCACTGCTTCCACGCGCTTTACATCTTGCATGGAAACGCCGAATTGCTCGCTGCCGCCGTTTGAGAACAGGAGCAGGGAACGGAGTTCGGTACCGTCCTCGGCCATGGTTGTTTGCTTTTTGTTGTCTTTTCCACCGCCAACATCGCGCACATTGTAATGTCTTGCAAGGCCGGTGGCATCTAAAATCATAGCGACTTTTCCGTCTCCCAGCACCGTTGCGCCGGAATAAAGCGGAATGCTTTTCACTGCTCTGTGCATTGGCTTCACAACAATTTCTTCGCTGCCGTGAATGCGATCTATAATCAGGCCAAAGCGCAGATTGCCGGAACGCAGAACGGCAAAGTTCAGCGAGTAATGAATTGAATGCCCGTGCTCTTCAGCATCTTTGTATTTCTCGGACATTTCTTTGCGAGCTTCCGAATTTTGATCGGTGACCTCAGAAAGAGCGTCTTCGTCAAACATTCTTTCGCGGGCAAGCGCTTCGCGCAAGCGAACCATCGGGAGCAGGGTATCGCGCAAACGGAACACTTCTCTTGCGCCGGCGCATTCGATTCTGGTGAAAGCATCTTTGTCGTAAAGGCAAACGAGTTCTTCCAGATTGACCTGCGGAATTGCAAAGCGTTCGTCGCCGCTCTGAACGATGAGCGAAGGTATAATGGCAAGCGTTAGCGGCAGGCGCAATTTTACAACAGAGCCTTCGCCTTCAACAGAAGAAAGCGAAACCGAGCCGCCGAATTTCTCAACGCCGGTTTTCACAACATCCATTCCCACGCCGCGTCCGGAAACGTCGGTTAGCTTTTCGGCGGTTGAGAAGCCTGGCAAGAATACGAGGTTCAGCAAATCCTGTTCGCTCATTCTTGAAAGCTCGTCTTCCGTTTTGAGATTTTTTTCCAAAGTTTTGCTGCGAATTCTTTCGCGGCTCATGCCTTTTCCATTGTCTTTTATATCTACGTGTATCTGACCGCTTTCGTGATAGGCGCTTAACGTTACCTTTCCGTTATCGGTTTTGCCTTCGGCAAGCCTCTCTTCGGGGGTTTCAACACCGTGATCGCAAGCGTTGCGAACCAAATGAGTTAGCGGGTCGCCAATGGCTTCCAAAATATTTTTGTCAAGTTCAACTTCATCGCCCTCGGTCACAAAGTCGATTTTTTTGCTGAGCTTGCGGGAGAGATCGCGTACTATTCTTGAGTAGCGCGAGAACACTGTGCCAATGGGCTGCATTCGGGTGCGCATTATTGTTTCTTGGAGTTCCGTTGTAACGGAGTCAAGGCTCTGGGTGATGCTGCGGAGCGTGGCATCTGCCTGCTCCAAGTGCATGAGTTGCTGGTTGCGAACTAGAACTAGCTCGCCTGCGAGCATCATAAGGCGATCCAGAAGATCAACCTTTATGCGCAAAAATTCTTCGTGTTTGCCATCTGATGTTGACGGCGCGTTTGCCGGTTTGGCCGCTGCGTGCGCAGCTTCTGCCGGTTTTGGAGCCGGAGCTGCCGCTGCAGGTGCTGGCGCTGGTGCTGCTGCCGGAGCAGTTTTTGCTTCTGCGGCTTGTTCTGGCGAAATGTGCGCTGCGAGTTCCGGGAACTGCGCTAAAACATCCGCTACTGATCGTTTATCTTCTGTTGATGGAGCTTGCGGTGCAGGAGCTGGAGCTGCAGCTTCAGGAGCCGGCGCGGCGGCAGCTTCAGGTGCAGGAGCCGGTGCAGCGGTGCCGCTGTTCAAGCCTTTCAATACGGACACGAGATCGCTTACATCTACGTTGTTGCTCGTATCGACATTTTCAAACATTTCGCTCAATCTGTCTGTACCTTCCATAAGAGTATCCGAAATCGGCTGAGTTATGCTAAGCCGACCCTCACGTAGAGAGTCCAAAAGACTTTCCATTGCATGGGTAAGAGTTCCGATGCTTGTTAAACCTAAAAAGCCTGCCGAGCCTTTTATAGTATGAATTGCCCTAAATAAGTCGTTTATGGAGCTAAGGCTAATTTCGCCTGTTTTTTGAAGAGTTTCAAATATCTCTTCTATATGTGTGAGGTGTTCTCGAGATTCCTCAACATACTCGGCTAGAATGTCATTGTCTGTTTCCACTATAAAACCTCCGTTTATAACTTGAAGAATGTAGAAAAATTTGCGGCTTTTATAGTGCTAAATGCCTTTATTTGCGTTTTCCATGTCAACTCCGGGTTGTCGCTTCGCAGCCAGTCCATGTATTTGGAGCCAAGGTAAGACCATGCAAAGATATTCGTTATGCCTGCACCGGCGGCTATTTCGGTCGCTTCTTTGGCAAAATGCTCGGTTCCGGCTTCTATATGGTAGTTTTTAATCCACATTTGGGCTTCTTTGCCGTGTTTTTTCGCCAGATTTGCGATTTTTTCGCTGACTTCCGCATAAGATTTTCGGACTTTTTCGATGGAATCGCCTTTTTCCCAGTAGGGATCGCTTCCAATTTCGTCCACTGCGGGCAAGCTTGCCACTTCGTCCCAGTTTTCGAGTCCGGCCGGGAACCAGGGCGGCAGCAGGCAAACGGAATTTCTTTTGCCGCATTTGCGCACTTCTTCTGTTAAGAAGGCGAGGAATGAAACAAGGCTTTGCTGTTTGGAGCTAGCTTCTTTGCAATGCTCGCAGTAGCAGCTTTGCAACTCAGGCTTGTTTTTTTCAAAATAAAAATGAGGCTCGTCCCAGAACACGGTTTCAATTTCGCATTCGCAAACGAATTTTATCCACTTCTTCATATAGTCTTGGAATGCGGGGCTGTTTGGGCATGCGGCAACGAGCGTTTTTCCGTCTTTGCCAATCTGCGCCATTTCCGGATTTCGCGCTGCAAGCTCGGTGTAAGCTTCTCCGCCGAACACCCGACCTACGCCCCAAGGGTTTACGTAAACTTCCAATCCTTCTTTTTTTGAAAGCGCTATTATATCTTTCATAGTTTGCGGGTAGTATTGCAAATCTTCTTCCGAGAATGTATGCAGAACGTAATTGAACCCTGCTTGCTTTATAGCTTGCATATCTTTGCGAACCCATTCTGGATTCCGCACGCCAAAGTATGAGATGCCTGTTTTCACTTTAAGAATATAGTAACCTTTTAGGCAATAGTTTTTGCGCTAAGATTTGAAGTGTAATTTTTATGCAAATTGCTGGTCTCACCATAAATTTTCATAAAAATTTGCTATATTATCCCTTATGTTCAAAAAACGCACATTAACCAGCTCCATAGAGCGGGTTTCGAATAGCTTTAAAGTGCTATTGCTCACAGGCATGAGGCAAGTTGGCAAAACAACCCTGCTTAAAATGTGCGGCAAAAACAGAAAATACGTGACTTTCGACAATGCAAAAGATTTGCGGCTTGCCGTAGAGGAACCTGAGCTATTTATGGAAACTTATCCGCCGCCTGTGCTTATAGACGAAGTGCAATATGCGCCGAGTATTTTCAGCCATATAAAAATGCTTGTGGATAATTCTGCTAAAAAGGGCCAGGTGTGGCTCACAGGCTCGCA
>WQSA01000204.1 GCA_009788135.1 Candidatus Fibrimonadales bacterium | reverse complement strand
GCAATGCCGGTTCCTATGGAAAGAACGTTCGGGTCAAAGAATATATCGCAGGGGTTGAAGTTGAGTTTTTGGGTGAGCAAATCGTATTGCCTTTTGCAAACCTCAATCCTTCTCTCGTAGCTGTTCGCTTGCCCTTGCTCGTCAAAAGCCATGCAAACAAGCGCAAAGCCCATTCGCTTGACTTCCTTGGCTTTTTTCAAAAATGCCTCTTCGCCTTCTTTCAAGCTGAGCGAGTTCACAATGCCCTTTCCGGGAAAGCATTCCATGCCTGCGAGCAGCACGTTAAAGTCCGAGCTATCCAGCATAATAGGGCATTTTGCCGCTGCGGGCTCGGAAACATAGAGATTTGCGAAGTGTTTCATTTTTTCTTTTGAGTCTAGCAATCCATCGTCAACATTTATGTCTATAATCTGGGCGCCGTTTTCGATTTGCGCTACGGAAAGCGCAATTGCATCGCTCCAGTTGTTTTCTCTTACCATTTTTGCGAATTTCAGGCTGCCGGCCATGTTGTTTCGCTCGCCTATATTGATAAAATTGCTGTTTTCCGTGATTTCAATGGGTTCCAGTCCGGAAAGCCTCGTTGCCTTTTTTATATCCGGGATTTTTCTCGGAGCTTTGTTTTGCACGACCTTTTTCATAGCCGCTATTGTGTCTGGCGTTGTTCCGCAGCAGCCGCCCACTACGTTTACCCATCCGTTATCGGCGAATTTTTCAATATGCTTTGCCATGCCTTCTGGGGTTTCGTCGTAGCCGCCGAGCTGGTTTGGGAGCCCTGCGTTTGGGTATGCGCTTATAAAGGTATTTGCGATTCTTGAGAGTTCTGCAATATGCGATCCCATCTCTTCTGCGCCAAGCGCGCAGTTTAAACCTATGCTGAACAGGTCGTATCCAGCAATGGAATTCCAGAAAGCCTCCAGCGTTTGCCCGGCCAAAAGCCTTCCGGAGGCATCGCTTATGGTTCCCGATACCATAACCGGGACTTTTATTCCCCGCTCTTCCTGTTCAAGCGATGCGGCATAGAGTGCAGCTTTGCAGTTGAGGGTATCGAACACGGTTTCTATTAAAAGGATATCTGCGCCGCCGTCCAAAAGCCCTTTGATTTGGGTTTGGTAGGCATTTGCGAGTTCTCTGAAGGTCACGGCTCTGCTTGCAGGGTCTTCTACCTTGCTTGCCATGCCTGCGGCTTTGGAGGTTGGCCCTATGGACCCGGCTACAAAGCATTTGCCGCCGAACTTTTCTATTGCCCGCCGTGCTATTTCCGCTCCGGTTTTATTGAGTTTATAGCACTGGCTTTCCATTCCGTAGTCTGCCTGGCTAATGGCATTGGAGTTAAAGGTGCAGGTTTCTATTATGTCTGCCCCGGCCTCGAGGTATTCAGTGTGGATGCTTTCGATTGCATCGGGGTGGGTGAGCACCAGAGAATCGCTGGCGGTCAAGTTGTGTCTTTGAATCATTGTTCCCATTGCGCCGTCAAGCAGCAGAATTCGCTCTTTTGCGAGCAAAAGCAGTTCGTTCATAGAGTTTCTAGTCATTGTTAGAATGTAGTATTATTTTTTTAAATCTCTTGCGATGCGCTGGCCGCATTTAAAATATCCGTGATTTCGAATTCAAAAGCGTAGCCGTTTGGGCCGGAAATTTCGCTTTTTACGGATTGAATCGCATTTGTTATGGTGGAAACGTCCCTGTTGAAGAATTTGCCTATTTCGCTTAGGGAAAGCCCCGTTTGTTTGCAGAGGTAAATCGCTATTTTACGCGGCCTTATGACTTTTGACATGCGGTTTTTTCCGCAAAGAGTTTCTAGAGAAATGCCGTATGCTGTGGCTGCCGATATCGCTATGGATTGCATGGAAGGCGCTTTGCCGCCCGTGATTTTTTCGCTGTAGATTGAGCGGATTGTTTGCGGGGTTATTTCGCAGTTCAAATGATCCTGTCTCGCTACAAGTTCGTTTATGGCGCCTTCAAGAGAGCAGACATTTTCGCCCAGCTTCTCGGCTATCAACTTCCAGCAATCGTCAAGCGAACCAGATGCAGATAACCCCTTTTCGTGGGCTTTTTGGCGCAAAATTGCTATGCGAGTGCGTAAATCCGGTTTTTTTAGCTCGCATTTAATGCCCATTTTCAAAAAACTGTCCAAATCGGGATTAAAATGGTTTTTGCTTTTCGGATTGGTGGCAATAACTATGGAACGACCTCTATTTTTTAAAGCCTTTAATATATTTAAAAGCTCGTTTTGAGGATTTTCATGCACGCAAATATCCTGCAAATTATCAAAAAGCAAAATATCTGCCTGATAAAGAGTCATATTGCCATTGTTTCTCTCTTTGAAAAAACGGTCTGCATCCCACAAAACGGTTCTTTTTGCCCAGTTTGCCGAAGCTTCGCTGCCAATTGCGTGAAGCAAATGCGTTTTGCCAAGCCCTGCAGTCCCTTTTATGACTAAAAAATTATCCCGCTCGCTCTGCTTTGCTGCTATTATTTTTGCGCATTGCAATGCAAATTCATTGGAAGTTTCGGAAATAAAGTTGTCTAATCTGTATTTTTTGCAGAAATTGCCCAGTTTGACTCTCTCCGGTTTTTTNAGCTCAGGCGGTTTCGCTNGCTTGCCTTCTTCTTGTATTTGCGGGGCAAGCACGGAAATTTTNCTTATTTCAGGGTCCAGACTTTGTGCAATATTGAGGAAAGATTCGCAAAAACGCGATAAAAACCATTCTTTGGCAAGCTCATTTGGCGTTTCAATGTTCAATATGCCATTTTCCACGGAAATNTGCTTTATGGCGCAGAGCCATGATTCTTTTGGCCTTGAAAGCAAAAATACCGACAAGCACTGCTCCCACAGCTTGGGAGCAGGCTTTTCAGCAGCGTTTATATTGACATTCACAAACACGCCATAAATATCAAAAATTTTTCGGGTTTTGACAAGGGGGTTCCGGAGGGGGTTGACTAGAAAGCTCATGATTATTGGTGCTTTTTATTTTTTGAAAACTTATTAACGATTTAACATCTATATATTAACGATGTATAATATATTTGTTAAATATTTATCATCTTATTATTAACGAAAAATTTTTATTTGACCGTGACCGGGCATAAGTTGCAAAATGGAACTGGAAAAACGCAGATAGCGTTTCAAAATGAAACGTTGCTTGTACAAAATCGCTGTTTTTCGCTTAAAAACGCATTTTTTTGTTATGGCATAAATTTTGCCTTTTAATAGTGCGAAAGAAATTTTTCACTTAACCGAGAGGTAAATATGTCCATTAAACCGCTTGCAGACCGTGTTTTGATAGAGCCGGTGGAAGCAGAAACAAAAACTCAGGGCGGAATTTTTATTCCAGACAACGCAAAGGAAAAGCCGATGCAGGGTATTGTAAGGGCTGTTGGGGCTGGCCGCAAGAGCGACAAGGGCGAAACTATAGCCATGGAGCTTAAGGTGGGCGACAAGGTGCTTTACGGCAAATATAGCGGAACAGAGGTTACCGTTGATAGCAAGAACTTTTTAATAGTTAAAGAAAACGATATTTTGGCGGTTCTTTAACA
>WQSA01000203.1 GCA_009788135.1 Candidatus Fibrimonadales bacterium | reverse complement strand
TAAGCGGTTTTGTTTTCTACTGTGATTTTTATTCTTCCATCGCTTTCTGCGTAAGCTTTTTCTATGGAGTCCAGAAGTCTGGATTTATTATTTTCGGTTAATGGAACCCTGTCAAGGATTTCTTTTTTTGAATAAATTTGTGCTAAGTCTTTGAAATTTTTGCATAAATACCGCTGCAGTTCCGAGGCGTTATATTTTTGCAATGGTTTATTGTGCGTTGGGCAATGCGGCGTTCCGAGCCTTGCCCACATTATGCGAAGGTAGTCGTAGATTTCCGTTAGCGTTGCAACTGTGCTTCTGGGGGTTTTTGTGGCGCTTTGCTGGTCTATTGCAATGGCAGGCGCAAGTCCGTGAATTGAGTCAACGCTGCCACGGTCTATTTTGCCGAGAAATCTGCGAGCGTAAGTTGAAAGGCTTTCCAAAAATCTGCGCTGACCTTCTGCAAAGAGCGTGTCAAAGGCAAGGCTGCTTTTGCCCGCACCGCTCACGCCCGTGATTACCGTTATTTTATGGCGTGGAATGCTGACGGTAATGTTTTTTAAGTTGTGCTTGCGTGCACCGCTTATTATAATGTCCAGGTTTTGTTTCATAATTTTACCGATAGTTGAACCCCGTCTGCAGCACTCGTCAAAATACCGCCGGCATAACCAGCGCCTTCGCCAACCGGATAGATGCCGCTAACCGAAACAGATTCTCCGTTTTCTTTGCGAACAATGCGAATTGGCGATGATGTTCTGGTTTCCGGAGCAATCAGAGTGCCGTTTTTTACAAAGCCAGGCATTTTTTTCTCAAATTCGTGCAGAGCGGTTTCTAATGCGCAAGATACGTTGTTTGGCATCAAATCCCACAGGTTGCCTTTTTTTGTCAAAAAGCTCTCTGCGCTTTGTTTGGGTGCGAGAAATTTTTTGCCAGACATTTCAAAAGCGGCTGTTTCCAGTTGTCTTTGCAATGCGATTCCGCTTTTTATGTCGTTTTTTTCAATGTTGTGCGGAACCACAAGCGCAGAATTCGCAAAGGGTGAATTGCGGCGGCTGTAGCTCATTCCGTTAGTCGCCACTCCGTTTGGCTCGGATGCGCAAGGAACAATGACTCCGCCCGGGCACATGCAAAAGCTGTAGGCGGTTTTTCCTGTTAAGGTATAGTCTGCCGCTCCCGTTAATTTGCAATCCACGCCGCTGCCAAAACGGCTTTCATTTATAAAACTCTGCGGATGTTCAATGCGCACTCCAATCGCAAAAGATTTGCCTTCCAAAAGCACGCCGTGCGCAGCGAGCATTTCATAAATATTTCTTGCGGAGTGTCCGTTTGCGAGCACTAACGCTTCGCATGGTTGCCATTTTTTATTTATGCAAATTGAATTTAAGCGATTCCCCGCAACGGAAATATCCTGCAAACAGCTTTCAAAATAAATTTTACCGCCGAGCTCTAAAATCAGTTTTCTCATATTTTTTATCAAAAACTGCAATCTATCTGTGCCAATATGCGGTTTTGCCAAATACGCAATTTCTTCAGAAGCTCCGATTTTTATTAGGTCTCCGAGAACCGCCTGTGAAAATTCCGTTCTGCTTCTGGTATTCAGTTTTCCATCGGAAAAAGCCCCAGCCCCGCCTTCTCCGAAAAATATATTTGAATGTTCCAAAAAAATTCCGCTTTTCAAAAATCTGCGTATATCTCTGAATCGCTCTTCTACTGGCTTCCCCTGTTCGTATAGATTAACCTTGTGCCCTTTTAAGAGCAATCCATAAGCAGCCCACAGGCCCGCAGGGCCTGCACCTACAATAGAAACCTCGTTTGGCATTTCGTCGTTTTTTGCATATTTTTTGAGAAGCGTTGCGCAGTCCACAGAGGCGCCCCCGTCTGTATTATAAGTCGCATTGCAAACAAAGTGCGGATTTCCTTTGCTTCTGCAGTCAAGCGCGAGGCGTTCTATATGCACATTGAAAACACGCTGTCCTGTGAGTTTTTCTATGACCTCAGGGATATTGTTTCTCTGCGAAAGCGGAACTTTGAATTGTTGGAGGCTTGTGGGCATTTAGCAGAGAATTTAGAAAAAAAGCAAAATTGAAGTTTTTGAGTTACTATATACAAAACTCCCCTCCTCTCCAATCAACCACAACCCTCGAATCCGCTGCTATTTTCCCGGAAATAATCTCCCTTGAAAGCAAAGACTCCAAATGCTTTTGAATATAACGCTGAATTGGCCTTGCGCCATACTGCGCATCATAGCACTGCTCTATAATACCTTCTGCAACGGACTGCTCAAAAACAACCTCTATTCTCTGCGCATTCAAACGCTTTGCAAGAGCACTCAGCTTTATTTGCGCAATCTGCGCCAACTCATTCTTTTCCAAATGCTTGAAAATCAAAGTGTTATCCAAGCGGTTCAAAAATTCCGGGCGGAAGAATGATTTTAAATCCTTTTCCAGCAAATTTGAAGTCATCAAAATAAGCGTATTTTTGAAATTCACTTTGCGACCTTTGCCATCTGTTAAATGCCCCTCGTCAAGCACTTGAAGCAAAGCGTTAAATACGTCGGGATGAGCTTTTTCTACCTCGTCAAAGAGCAGCACGGAATACGGATGCGTTCTCACCGCCTCTGTCAACTGACCGCCCTCATCGTAGCCAACATAACCCGGAGGCGCGCCGATCAACCTTGCAACGCTGTGCTTTTCCATATACTCGCTCATATCAAAGCGAAGCATAGCCTGCTCGCTATCAAACAACTCTGTGGCAAGGGCTCGNGCAAGCTCTGTTTTTCCAACGCCCGTTGGCCCCAAAAACAGGAAACTCCCAATCGGAGCGTTTTCCCTTGAAAGCCCACTCTTGTTGCGCAAAATGGCAAGCGACACCTCTTCCACAGCCTCGTTCTGCCCGATTAACCTCTTGTGCAAACGCTCTTCCAAATGCAAAAGTTTTTCACGCTCACCCTCACGCAAGCGAGAAATGGGAATGCCTGTCCAATGGCAGACTATCTGTGCAATATTCTCTTCGGTAACAACCTCTAAAATCTCATCTTCGCCCATCGCTTTTTCCAGCATGGGAATTTTATTGTATTTCAGTTCCGCCGCTGTTTCCAACTGATAAGAAGCTTCGGCTTTTTCCATCGCCTCTTTCGCCGCACGAAGCTCTGCCTGCGCATTCTTAAATGTTTCAAAGCGAAGTTTTTTTTGCAGCCAAAGCTCCTGTTGTTCTTTTACCTCAGCATCAACGCCTTTCAATTCTTCCTGCAATTCTTTCAGCCGTTCTTTTGAAGCAACGTCGTTTTCCATGCCAAGCGCTTTTTCTTCAATGCGAAGCTGCAATTGCCGTCTTTGCAAAGTGTCCAGAGCTTCCGGCACAGTGTCTAACTGAGTTTTCACCATGCTCGCCGCTTCGTCTATCAAATCCACAGCCTTGTCCGGCAAAAAGCGATCCGAAATATAGCGGCTGGAAAGTTGCACAGCAGCGACCAAAGCGTTATCCTGAATGCGAACGCCGTGGTGAGCATCAAAGCTCTCTTTTATGCCTCGCAAAATGGAAAGAGCTTCGTCTTGGCTGGGCTCCGCCACCTGCACA
>WQSA01000202.1 GCA_009788135.1 Candidatus Fibrimonadales bacterium | reverse complement strand
AAAGCTTCTCTATTGCGAAGTTTTGTCATGCTATCGGTGGAGGCTCGGATATTTGCCGAATTTAATTCATCAATGTATTTATGAAGCGTTTCCATAAATTGCTCTTGCGATTCCTCCAAAGCGGAGATTTCATCCCCTTGAAAAGGAATTGTAATGGAGGAAACATAATTTGCATCAATGTTTTTCTGAATGAATTTTGCATTTTTCTGTATAAGAGAAATAATAGGCTTGGTTATTTTAGAAGCGATTTTCACCTGCACGAATATGGAAACAAAAAAGGCAGCCAGCCAAATCCCAAACAAAATATACTCAATATTCTTCTTATAATCGAAAATAAGCCTTTCCTGAATAAAAGCGGTCTCTTTTATATCGGTAATAAAACTTCCAGTCCCTAAAATCCAGTCAAATGGTTCAAAATAAACCACGTAATTTCGTTTTAATTCGGGGGCCTCCATATCAAGATCATTTTTTCTTGAGTAAATCTCTATAATTCCGCCGGAATCGCTGCTTTTTGCTATTTCTATAAATGTCCTTATGTAAGGTTTTCCGTTAAAGTCCTTAAANTCCAGGCAGTTGGTCCCCTCACGTTCCGGCAATGAAGGCATNACGATATTGGTTCCATCGGATGTATAAACGAAAAAATACCCGCCTTTGGAGGTTTCTCTATAGCGAAAAGCTCTCAAATAATCGGCAGCCTGTTTTTTGGCTTCGTCAAAGGTTAGCTGATTGTTTTCAAACTCGGAATATGCATAAGCCAAAAAAGAGCGCATTTGCAGCGTTTGGCTCCTTATCTGCTCATCGTAGTCTGCCACCACTTTTCTCTTCCAGAAATCCGTGTTATTTTTGAAAATGCTGTTGACGGAAAAAACAGCCACTATGCCAAGCACCAAAAACGTCAATACCGAAAGGCTCATCGACGAACTTAATAACTTGAATCCTATGCTTTGAGTTTTACCTGTTCTCATTTTGATTTCACTCCCTTTGGGGAATCTAGAAAATTATATATTATAACCTTTATGTTTCGCAAATATGTTGTTTTTTCCGTAATATTGTTTCTGACAATTCTCATTGTCGGGAGTATCGCTTTTTTATTTTCCATGCAGCAAATAATCAGGCACAACAAAAGCTGGCAGTTGACAAAACTGCTCGAAATTGAGCGAACAAAACTTGAGATTTCCGTGAACAAGGAAATCGCTATCGTTCTGAAAATGGCCAGCTCGCCGCAGATCAAAAGCTATTTTGAAAATCCAACCGATCCTGACTTGAAAAAAATGGCTGAGAGTGAAATAAATGCCTATAATCGCGCTCTGAACGATGCGGTTTTTTGGATAAATGATATTGACAAGATATTCTACACCAAAAGCGCAGAGCCATACCTAATTGACGAAACCGATTCCGTAAACTATTGGTATAATTTGACTCTTAACAAAACAGAGATTTATAATTTCAACATAAATTACAATCCAGATTTGAATGTAACCAAGCTTTGGATTAACGCTCCGGTTTTCAACGCTTCGCACAAGGCTATTGGAATGCTGGGAACCGGCATCGATTTAACTGAATTCATAGAGGCGGTATATAAGAATTACCATGGCCAAGCAATCCTTTATTTTTTCAATTCAAACGGAGAAATAACAGGTGCTAGCGATGTAAAGCTTGTCGCTGCCAAAAAGAACATACAAGACAAACTGGAAGAGACATATTTTGGAAATACTGATGTCTTATTAAAGGTGAGAAATCTTAAATCTGGCGAAGCGCAATCCTTTGCCGCCGAGAACGCTCAAGCTGCGGTTATTTCCATTCCTACGCTTAAGTGGTATGCTATTGCAATATTGCCATCTAGCATAAATGATTTCAAAACTACTTTGACTGCATTTTTTATTCTGGGGATTATGGTTATTGCATTTATACTCATATTGTCAAATGTTTTTATACACCGGCTTTTTACGCAATTGCAAAAAACTATGGCATCTCTTGAGGCTGCATCCAAGGCAAAAAGCGAGTTCCTCGCCAAAATGAGCCACGAGATTCGCACGCCAATGAACAGCATAATCGGATTTACCGACCTCGCGCTTTACAACAAGAGCATCTCGCCTACCATCAGGGACTATTTTGAAAAAATCAAAACTAGCTCCAAAGGATTACTCGGAATAATCAATGATCTTTTGGACATATCCATAATAGATTCCGGAAAGGTAGTCCTTGAAAAAATCCCATTTGACCTAAATGAAATTTGCGATACTTGCCAGAAGGCAGTTGCTCTTAGCGCCAAAGATAAGGGCATAAAATTATTATGCTCTGTGGGGCAAACTTATGGCAAGAAACTCATAGGCGATCCAGTCAGGTTGCGTCAATCGATTTTGAACCTTCTTTCAAATTCCATTAAGTTCACAACTCACGGGACAGTAAGGCTTACAGCAGCAGTCAAAAGTATTTCAAATGGAAAGGCTGTTATAAGTTTTGAAGTGGAAGATAGCGGCATTGGAATGTCCGAGGAGCAACTTGCCAATATATTCGAGCCATTTATGCAAGCCGATAACAGCGCTTCGCGAGTACATGGCGGAACGGGCCTTGGTCTTCCTATTACAAAGGGTTTCATTGAGCTTATGGGCGGCGAACTTAAGATAGAAAGCATTCTGGGAGTTGGCAGCAAATCCAGCTTTGATTTGACATTCCGGACCTGCGAATGACTCCAATAAAACTTTACAACAAGCTTTTCTCTCTTTACGGAGCGCAAGGCTGGTGGCCTGTTAGAAGCGAATTTGAGAGCAGGGGTTATCATCCGAACAAGTTTGGCTTGCCAGCGACAAAAAAAGGCAAATTTGAAGTTTGCCTGGGAGCTATTTTAACGCAAAACACATCCTGGCTTCAAGTGGAAAAAGCGTTGGACAATCTATTTGCGGCAAAAATAAACACCCCTGAAAAAATTTTGAAAACCGACAACGAAACAATCGCAACTCTAATAACCCCAGCAGGTTACCGCAATCAAAAAACAATGTATTTAAAGAATATAGCACATTGGTTTCTAAACGGCTCGGTGCAACGTGACGAGCTTTTAAATGTCAAAGGAGTGGGCAGAGAAACTGCGGATTCAATTTTGCTTTACGCTTTTCATTTACCAACATTTGTAATAGATACCTACACAAAAAGAACCCTTGCCGCTTTTGGTATTTTTGAAGAAAAAACAGACTACGAAACCTTGCGAAAATGGTTTATGGACAATTTGAAGCCATCTGTGGAATTGTTCCAAGAATACCATGCGTTATTTGTAGAGCATGGAAAGAATCAAAGACTTGGTTGTCATTAGGCAAATTAGCTTGCTACTGTCGCATTCTTTGCCGTTTCGTTAGCAGCTTCACGAGCAGCAACGCTCTTTTTCACTTCTTCCAAAACATCATACTTCCTGCTCGGATCTACGGCAAATCTGGCTGGTTTGCTGCTTTTTGTCTCTGTTGCCTCATTCGGTTTCGCGGCATTGTTGGCCGTGCCTTCACGTGCAGCAATGCTCTTTTTCACTTCCGCTAAAACATCATACTTCCTGTCCGGGCTTACAGAAAACCTGGCTGGTTTCA
>WQSA01000201.1 GCA_009788135.1 Candidatus Fibrimonadales bacterium | reverse complement strand
TTGAACATAAGCGGCGAGGCCATATTTGCAGTTGATTCTTCGTAGTTTTCGTGCAGAGTGACAATTACAAGAATGCGCAATTCTTCTTGTCTGTGAATGTTAAGCGCTTTCATATGCTCTTTTGTGAGCCTGGGAGCGTAATCCGCTCTGAAAATCATGGGATTGACGACTATAAACCGAATTTCCGGGTCATCTGCGCAAACCAGCCACTCAAGCGGATCAAGCGATGCGTCCGCTTCAAGACGGAATCTGCGAAGCCCGGGAAACCCCGGAAATCCAGATTCAAAGAAAAAGCTTCTGTTTGAATCCATGGGGATTAATATAGAAAAAGCTAATTAATGAATATCCGGGTCAAATAAATACCATCTTAATTCGCCGCCGCTTAGAACTCTGGGGCTGGTTGTTTTTGTGATTGTGTGGATTCTTTGACCGCCTATTGACTCATTTTTATTATGATAATAATATATGTTCCAGCCTTCTTTCCACTCATAATCATCTATTCTTATAATTCCGTAAGAATCAGGAACTTCATCCGCATCTTTATATTCTTCATCTTTCAAGCTATAAACATACCAAGCATAAGTATCTTCGTTTGTGCTCTTGAAATTCCCTAATATCAAACGCCCAACAAGCTCATTAACGCTATTATAAAGCATTAAATCATAAAGCATATGCTTGTCTTCATTTGGAGTGTATAAATCCAGATTTACTCTTCCGTTAGTTACCGTGCCAACTTTTACAGTATCTATTATTTTACTTCCAACTTCGCCAGGATGTTCGCTAATAAGCTCTTTTAATACACCGCTTCCAGTGTAGGGAACAGGATGATTATTAATATAGTCAAGAACGCAAGCTTCGGGAGCATCGGAACCATTGCATTGTTCTAATAACTGTTCTGAGAACCCAACATACAACTGCGAGCCTATATCAGTAGCTCCATGTATATTTGGTTTATCAGTTGAATCGCTTGAGCAAGCGAAAAAAGCCAAAACTATAAAAGTCAAAGCTATGAGAGCGGAAAAAAGATTGAATTTCATGTGCGTAATATAGAAAAAGCCTTCCTCAGCTGCACTTCCAAAGATTTTTCCCCAGTTCCTCCCTCAATATTACGGCGAGAAACGGAACGGGCAAATGTTAATTTTTTGCGCAATGCTTTTGCGTTCGGAACGCCTTCCCAGTATTCATCGGACAATTCCGTAAAATCAATGCCTCGCTTTGCGGCAATGCCAACCAGATTCCCAACGATGTGATGCGCATCTCTGAACGGAACGCCGTTTTCTGCGAGCAAATCTGCGAGATCGGTTGCCAAAAGCGCTGGGAGCATCTTTTTCTCCATATTCTTAAAATTCCAGGTTGCGCTCTCCAGCGCTTCTCTGAAAACCTGCAGGCAGACCAGAATTGTTTTCACGCTGTCAAAAACGGGAAGCTTGTCTTCTTGCAAATCGCGGCTGTATGTTAGCGGAGCGCCTTTCACAAGCGTGAACATCGCTGTGTAATTTCCAATTAAACGACCAGATTTTCCCCTGATTAATTCCATGCTGTCCGGATTCTTTTTCTGCGGCATCATTGAGCTTCCGCTGGAAAATTTATCGTGCAGGGTTAAGAAGCTGAATTCGCTCGAACTCCATATCACAAAATCTTCTGCATAGCGGCTAAGCGTGGAGCCGATTATTGAAATGTCGCTGAGAAATTCCAAAGCCATGTCGCGGTGGCTCACAGCGTCTATGCTGTTTGCGCTTATATCGCTGAAGCCGAGTTCTTTTGCCACCGCTTTGCGGTTATAGCTAAACGCCGAGCCTGCCATAGCTCCGCTTCCAAGAGGGCATTCGCTGTGCAGAGACAAGAAGTTTGAGAGTCTTTTTTTATCTCTTTCCAAAACGAAAAACAGGCTCATCAGGTAATGGCTAAATTGTATTGGCTGAGCTTGCTGCAAATGCGTGTAGCCTGGCATAAGCCGCCCTTTGTGTTTTTTGGCAAGTTCATAAACGGTTTTTTGAAGCGATAAAATTTGATTTAGAATTGCGGTNGCTTTGTGCCGCATATAAAGTTTGAAATCNGTTGCAACCTGATCGTTTCTGCTGCGNCCTGTGTGGATTTTTTTTCCAAGGCTTCCGATTTTTTCCGTTAAAACGCGCTCTACGGCCATGTGAATATCTTCATCGCCTTCGTTCCAGAGATGCTTTCCAGTTTTTACGCTTTGCAACCCNGCGGCGATTTTTGCGTATTCTTTTTTTGTAATCACGCCNGCTTCAACCAAGCCTTTGCCATGTGCAAGCGAGCCTTGAATATCTTCTTCCAAAAGCTCTTTGTCTATATCCAGGCTAAAGCTTAAGTCCATCATGCTTTTAGCCATTGCGCTCTCAAAACGACCGCTCCACATTTTGTTTTTTGGGTTCATGTGGAATAAAATAGAAAATCAAATGTATTTTGTTTGTTTATAACTTGAATTTCTTTTGATTTATAGCTTTCAACAAAAGAATATGCGCCTCTGGAGAATTTTTCCGAGTTATACTTAAATTCAAAAGGAGATANCTCTCCATTTATCTCTTCTATAAGGTCAATTTCATTGCCGGAATGAGTTCGCCAAAAAAAAGAATTNGGTTTNAAATTGTGATANTCATTAAATTTTCTGCGCTCAGACATCAAATAATTTTCCCAGAGAGCGCCAATGTCTTTTCTATTTTCCAAAGACAAAAAATTATTTACGAGAGCATTCAATATTCCGTTGTCGTGAAAATAATACTTGCACATTTTTTTTATTTCGTCCCTGCGATTTTTAATAAAGGGAGGCAGCTTGAAAATCACAAAAGCCTGTTCAAGCAAAGAGAGATATCCAAGAACGGTTTTTCTATCTATTTGTATAGAGCGCGCTATCTCATTTGGCGAAACTTCATTGCCAACCTGCAATGCGAGGGCTTTTAAGATTTTCATCAGCAAATCAGGATTTTTTATTCTGTTATAGTTAAGCACATCCCTGTACAAGTAACTTGTGGCGAGTAAACGCAATTTTTCAAGTTTTTCTTCATTATTCGCAGTAGTCACTATCTCAGGATAAGAGCCGTATATAAGTGCATTTTCAATATTTTCAATGGCAGCGGCATTTCCAAAATTATGTTTAATTTCTTCAAAGGAAATCGGAGGCAAAAAGAATTCATATTTCCGGCCTGTTAAAGGCTCGCTAACCTCATTTGCCAGCTCAAATGATGATGAGCCTGTAGCTATGATATTAAGCTCTGGGTGAGAGTCTATTAAAATTTTTATCGCCTTGCCAATGTTTAGAACAGATTGCGCTTCGTCTAAGACTATAATTTCATTTCCAGAAAAATAATTGAACATTCTNNTGGAATTCATACTTAAAAGAGTTTCGCTTATAATAGTTTCTTCGCAGTTAAAATAGCCCTTGCTGCAGTTATGTTTTTTCAGAACTTCCTTAACCAATGTAGTTTTGCCAACCTGCCTCGGACCATAAAGCACAAGCACCTTGCCTTTGTTCAATTTGGCTTCAATTTTTGCCTGAAATAAGCGTTCAATGGGCTTCATAAGCATAAATATACAAAATTTGGGAATGAATTC
>WQSA01000200.1 GCA_009788135.1 Candidatus Fibrimonadales bacterium | reverse complement strand
GGTTTGTTAAAGAGACCCTGCTTTTTGTCGAACTTAATCCTGTAAGGTTTTTTGTTCGTACTATTGGTAGAGTTGCCACGTATGCGAATGGAGTCGCTTTCACCGCCGTTGTTTTCTGGAAGTACAGTAAGATCGTTCCTGGAATTATTCGGATCTGTCATCTCAAACTTTGTCATGGAAACATAGTTCATGGTAGCAGTCGAACCAGATCCAGACACCGTTGGGTCCTGGTTATTCTTAGTATTTATCCTAATTGTAGGAAAAGAATTATTCGTTTGCGCAAACGAATAAATGCTTAGGCAAGCTATAGTCGCCAATGCAAGTTTTAGCATGCCGTATCTCATAATTTACCTCACAGGAAGACGGAGAATTCGCTTTTCTGAACCAAACGATACTTTTACTATATACATTCCCTTTGGCATATCGCTCAGCGAAACGGAATAAACACCGCTTGCGAAATTCATGGTCTTTTCCAATTTGCCGCCGAGGTTGTAAACTTCAATGCGAGCAGAGTTCGTAGCTTGCAACTCCACGCCATTCTTAATAGCCAATATTGCATTGCTTCTTGCAACTTTCGGAAGCGCTATAGGAGAAGTGCCATTGACAATAGGTATAGTGCAAGTAGTTTGCCTGCCTTTGCAATCGCCATTCGCAGTGGCAGATCTAGTAACAGTAATATTAAAGTCTCCTACAGATGTAGGAGTGAGATTTCCCCATGTATGGCTAGTGCTTTCTACACTAAGATCAGAGCCAAAGCCTTCATTGCATCTCAAGACAAAAACATTCCTCTGAACAGCCACGTTTACCGTTCCTGTTGTTGATGAATTTGACAAAGAGCAAACAAACGGATTGGAATCGTTGTTATTGCTACTGCTGGACTGTACCGAGCTACTACTGCTGGATTGCATCAAACTGCTGCTGGACTGCGCCAAGCTGCTACTGCTGCTAGATTGCGCAAGGCTACTGGAGCTGGGAACGCTGCTGGAGCTTGGAGTGGTGGAGTTGCAGTTAGTAACAGAAGTGGTCAATTTATTAACCTCTGTGTCAAACCAGTTTACGCGGCTGTTCCACCAACTTTTCAGTTTGGCAACCTCTGCTGTATATGTAGCTTCGCTATTCGGTCTGGTATCTCCAAATGCCATGCCATCGGTATATGCAGAGAAATTGGCCTGGGCACGGCTTTTTACTTTATTGGCTATGTTGTCCATAGTGCCAGTCACAGCGGAGAATTTGCTTTTATTGTCAGTCCACGCTTTTTTTAAATGGCACGTAAATACAGGATCACTCCACATCTTTTGATAGAATGCATTTCTAGGCCTTATGGGTTCGGTATAATTGACATAGTGCTTTGGCCAATTTTGCATCATAAAACCAGGATCTTGCACGCCTGCGGCCAAATCAAAATCCCAAAGCGGGCCTGCTTTTATTTTTCCGCCGGCATCTTTATATGCGTAGTTTGAGCCAGGTTTTGTGTTTTGCGTAGATACCTTGCTATTAAAATCAAAATTATCCATAAACTGCTGAACCAAAACATATTTGGCCCAACTTTCAAGGTCCATACTGCTATAATTTCCTGAGTTCACGCCACTGAACATCGCATTGACTTCGGTTTGAACAAACCTTACCGTATCATTGTTAATGTTGCAATTTCTCAAAGGATTCGTATCGCAGCCTCCCAATTCCGGTTCTCTTATGCGTATGTTTCCCATATTCTCATAAGGACTAGGTGCAGTAAACCCTACTTGATCCGCATCTAAAGGATGATAATCCATTTCAATAAGCCAGCCCTTATCCTTTCCAGCGTCAATATTAACTCTGCCAGCACCAGCTTGCATTTGCTCCGTTAGCATATAAATTCCTTTATAATTACTATTTATATACACGTCCACAAATTCATAGCTATTCGTAAATTCCAAGCCTACAGCCCTGCCAAGTTCAAAGGCAGCTGCATTCAAGCAAAAGGTGTAGTCATAGTAATTGGCTATCAAAACCCAGCTTTTTGCCTTCTCTTTGCCAAAAAGACTCTGTTTTTTGTCGAATTTAATCCTGTAGGGTTTTTTATTGCTGCCTGCAGTGGAGTTGCCACGCACACGAACGGAATCCGTCTCGCCTTGCGGCTCAGGGGTTAATGTGAGATTATTCCTCGGATTGCTCTGGTCATTTAACTCGAAATTCGTTATAGAAACGTAGTTCATAGTTTGACTGCAATTCATAAAGCAGCCTTGCTGCTGCGTTACCGTCGGCTCCTGATTGTTTTTGGTGGTTATCCTAATGGTAGGAATTTGCGCAACCGCAATTACGCTCAGGCAAAGCACAGCAGCCAATGCGAGTTTTAATGTGTTGTATCTCATAGATACCTCCCTATTAAAAAAACTAGAAAATAACAACAACCTCTGTGTCAAAACGACGGTGGGTTAGCTCGCTATCTCCATCAATTACTTTCAAACGCGTTCCGTAGGTATTTCTCCACTGAAACGCAGAATTCTTTGCAAAACCAAAAGTCAAACCAGCTCTCAATTGAGCCTTAAAATCCTTGCTCTCCATATCTTCGGAATAAAGAGCAGCCTCCGCAATGGGAATTACCTGCCTCAACCCCTTAAACCCAGTCTCTATAGGAAAATACTCCTGAATCCTAACTCCCCAAATATAAACATCCGCAAGAGGATTTTCGCCAAAAGTAAACTCAGACTCGCTCACAAAAAGCTTTGCAGTGTACTTAAAAGAAAGCGAAACGACCCATGGATTCATATCGCTATACGCAGTAGTATCATAAAAATATCCATCGCGCGAATTTCCGTATTCTATAATCTCATCGCGCGAATAATGCCCTATTATGCCGGCCAAAATCAAATTGACTTTTGGGCTCTCATATTCAACGCTGTAATTTTGGTGATAACGGTGGCGCCAAGCTTTAGTAGAATCTACCTTCCAAGAAAATCCGCCTACCAAACGCAAACTCTCGCCCAATTTGTGCCTATACTGAAGCGTCAAATCGTGATCCAAAACGCCCAAATTCTCCACTTCATCGTTTATCTTGGAACGACTGTGAAAATAACGCTCATCCAGCCCGGCGCTCTCTTCCAAACCAAATGATTTTTTCATATAACCTGCTCGCACAGCGCCAAAATCAGCAAAGCTATATTGCCCATAGAGCTTGTCTATAGTCAAATAGCTATCTCCTTCTTTGTATTCAAAACCAAATTCCGCTCTAACTTTCCTAACAGGACGGGCAGAAATTTCAATTTTTCCATAGCCTATTCTACTGTATGCCGTTTCCGAATTGCTCTTTTTGTCGTTTATATCAATGCCAGCTTCAAAAACAGAGCTTACCTTTATCTCGTTTTCATTCTTTCCCTTCCCTTCTTTATCTTCTTTCTCAATTTTCTCTATCTTCTCTAATTTAACCGATTTTTCCGCTTTATCCTGTTTTTCCGCTTTATCAGGTTTGGCTATAGCAATGGCTGGAATGAGAACCATCGCCAATATTAAAATGCCAAACCTAGTCATATTCACAACCTCTTGTAAACCAGTTTAACTTCTGCGCTATCGGTTAAATAATTCATTTTTATTATGGCAACCTTTAAAACATCATAGCCAAAACGTTTTTTTATGTCGTCATAAAGCTCCTGCTTCATTCCTTTTCCGAG
>WQSA01000199.1 GCA_009788135.1 Candidatus Fibrimonadales bacterium | reverse complement strand
AGTTGTATTTGCCATTACTGTCCAATGGCCTCTGGCGGTGTGTAGTCTTTGTTCAGATATTGAACCTTATATGTTTTGGCAAGCTGATCCAAATAATTTTTGGTTGCCAATTGGCGGCTGCGTTCAGCTTCAAGCCTCAAAATATAATCTATTTCATGCTCGTAGCTTTCGTATTTGCCATCATTTTTCTCGGTCATCATGAACATTGTAACTTTGCTGCCATCTTCAAACGGCTCGCTGATTTGCCCGACTTTTAAATTTTTGACAGCATTTGCAAATGCAGTTCCCTGAGATTTTGGCAGAAACTTCTTCATAATTCCGCCGTCTTTCTTCGCATTCGGGTCTTCGCTTATTCTTGCGGCCATCATGGCGAACTGCTCCATAAGCTGCATAAGGCTGACTTTAGCCATGCGGGCTTGAGCGGCGTAACCTTTTAATAAATCTTTTTTATCCTGGATTGCCTGTGCATTTTCGCCTTTGGCAATGTTTAAAACAATTTTAATGCCGCCTATGGTATCGCTTACAATAGCTTCGTTTTTATGTTTTTCCCAGTAATCCTTTTTATCTTTGTCAGTTGGGTCTTTTGTTTTTGGAATTTTTTTATCCAAGAGTTGATCTGCCAAAAACTGATTTTCAACATATTTTCTAAAATCGGCTTCTGAAGAACCTGTTTTTTTCAATTCTTGTTTGAATGCTGCATCGCTTGGGAATTGTTTTTTTAGCACAGCAACAAGGCTGTCAACTTTTTTGGAGTCTGCTTTTAGACCTTGCTTGGCAATTTCCGCTTTTACAAGTTCTTGCCCAACCAATTGATTTACTGCAATCCAGCGCAACTGAACCATGGATTCGGATGAAACATTTTGTCCTTGAGCTTGTGCAATCTGTTTCAGCGTATTTGTCACGCTATCAACCTTTCCCTGGCTGATGCCAATGTTATTAACCGTAATAACATTAAAATTTCCACCGGACAAAAGCTGGGCATACGCAGAAAAAGCGAATAAAAAAACTAGAGAGATTATTTTCATGGANAGTAATATAGAAATTTCTATATTACCCCCTATGACAANGCAACCCAATATTCCTCNGTCTTACAGGTATCTCACTTTTGTCTTAATTGTNATGGTTATAGGCTCAATTGTGATTTCCGGCGCATTTTATACAGTTAAAGCNGGCGAAAAAGCTCTTGTTTTCACTTGGGGCAAAATAACATCGGTAACCAGCGAAGGCTTGCACTTCAAANTTCCTGTTATGCAGACCATTTCAAAGGTGGATATTCGCACCCAAAAGGCTGAAGCCCCTGCACAAGCGGCTTCCAGAAATATGCAAACGGTTTCTACGGTGCTAACTCTGAATTATCATTTGGACCCNGCAAANCTGGATNTATTATATGCCACGGTGGGCATGGAAGTTGAGAATAAAATNATAGCTGCACGTATTCAGGAAACGGTTAAAGCCGTTGTTGCTCGCTACACTGCGGAAGAACTTTTGACCATGCGNGAGCAGGTTAAGAATGATATTTCGGAAAGCCTCACCCGGCAACTCTTGGAATACAATATAATAGTAGGCGCTGGCGGCGTTCAAATAACAAGTTTTGATTTTAGCCGTTCATTCAACGAAGCTATTGAAGAAAAGCAGGTTGCAGAACAAAAGGCATTGACTGCGCAAAATAATCTTGAACGAGTAAAGGTTGAAGCGGAGCAAAAAATTGCGCAGGCGAGAGGCGAGGCAGAATCAATTCGCATTCAGGCAGATGCTATACGTGCGCAGGGTGGCAAAGAATATGTTAACCTTAAAGCAATTGAAAAATGGGATGGCAAACTTCCCACTTACACCGGCGGCAATGGACCTCTTCCTTTTATTGAAATTAAATAACTATATTCTCAGCTATGCCAATTACAAAAAGCGATTTGATTAACGAAACCGCAATCTCATGTGGTGTTACTAGAGATTGTGCGAGAGTCTCAATAGAGCAATTTTTTGATGTTGTAAAAGATTTTATAAAGTCTGGTAATTCTTTGGAGATAAGAGGCTTTGGTACGTTTTCTCCAAAGACCTGCAACTCTAGGCTTGGCAGAAATTTGAAAACGGGAGAGCTTATACCATTAGCTTCCAGCAAGAGCATGAGTTTTAAATTTTCGTCTGAGCTTAAAGCTAAGGTTACAGGCTCTGTTAAGTCTAAGAAAGCTGCCAGCAAACAGGTTCAAGTCCGTGAGCTTGAAGAAATAGGTTCGCCTTAGAGAAATGCCCGCAGCCGATAAATCCTCTATGAGCGGATAGCGGCGAGGGATGCGGAGCTTCCAATATAATATGATTTTTATTTTCTGCGACCAAGAATTTCTTTTTGCGAGCGAAGCTTCCCCAGAACATAAACACCAGATTCTCTTTGCTTTGCGAGAGCCTCTCTATTATTGAGTCCGTAAACTTTTCCCAGCCTATGTAAAAGTGCGATGCGGGCGAGTTTGCCCTTACCGAGAGCGAGGAGTTTAAAAGCAGCACGCCTTGTTTAGCCCAGGCCTCCAGATTGCCGTGAGCAACGGGTTTAACGCCCAAGTCTCGCTCCAGTTCCTTGTAAATGTTCACTAAGCTTGGAGGAATATCAATTCCTAATGGAACCGAAAAGGAAAGGCCATGAGCCTGCCCTGTTCCGTGGTATGGGTCTTGCCCAAGAATCACGATTTTTGTTTGTGGTACCGGGCATAAGTCCATGGCGTTGAAGAACAGGTTTGCCGGTGGATAGACCGTGTATTGCTTTCTTTCTTGAATGATTTTGTTTTTAATTTCTGCGAACCATGGCGTTTCAAACAGGTCTGCGAGCAGGTTTAGCCAGGAACTTTCTAGTTTAATCATTTTAATTCTATGCGCTCTTCTGCCAGTAGCACCGGGATGTTGTTTTTTATTGGGTATGCATATTTTTTATCTGCGGTTACGAGGGTATCGTTCTCTTCGTGCAGAGGTTGTTTTGTAACCGGGCAGCATAGAATTTCGAGCAAATCTTTGGATATCATGGGATAAAAATAGAAAAATTTTATAATTTCTACATTACCTTTATGCCTAACTTCTATGCTACCACCCCCATCTATTATGTGAACGACAAGCCGCACATAGGCCATGCCTATACCACAGTCTTGACCGATGTGCTAACCCGCTACCATAAACTGTTCGGATTTGATGCTTTTTTTATGACCGGCGTGGATGAACATGGGCAAAAAGTGCAAAAAGCGGCGGCGGCAAAAGGCGTTTCTCCGCAAGAACACGTAGATGAATATTATGTTCACTTCAAAGACCTCTGGGCAAAACTCAATATAGATTACGGACATTTTATTCGAACAACAGACGATTACCATAAAAAATTCGTACGAGATTCTCTGCAAAGCCTCTTTGACAAAGGCGAGATTTACTCGAAGGAATACTCTGGATGGTATTCTGTTGGCGAAGAGAGATTCTTTGAAGAAAGCGAGCTCGTGGACGGAAAAGATCCGATAAGCGGCAGAGCGGTTGAATGGTTGAACGAAAAAAATTATTTCTTTAAAATGAGCAATTACCAGCAAAAACTTATTGACCATATAAATAACAACCCGTCTTGGATTTTGCCGGATTTTCGCAGAAACGAAGTGCTCGGCTTTTTGAAAAAACCGCTGAACGACTTGTGCATAAG
>WQSA01000198.1 GCA_009788135.1 Candidatus Fibrimonadales bacterium | reverse complement strand
GCTGGCGGCTCAATATTGCACTCCGCTTTATTCAAATGGATTATCGTAGGGGTAATCCTGCTTGTGTTTATAGGCATTGAGGTTGGAATAGCTGTATTTTTCGTGGATAAGCTAAAAGAACCCAATGAAGTGGACCTTAAAAAGCAAGAAGAAGAGATGCAGGAAGCAGAAAAACTTAGAAAGCAAACAGAGTTTGGCGCAACGCTTGCCAAACCGATAGAAGTAACGGTGAATATAAGCGGAGAAGACGGCCGTTATCTGAAATGCGGAGTTCAGCTTGAATATGACCCGACCGATATCAAACTAGGTCCGGAGCTGGAAGCTCGCAACGCTCGCATTAAAGATGTTATCTTAGGCATAATGAGCAGCCGCCCGCTTTCCGAATTGATAACAAACGATGGAAAAAGAGCAATAAGAGAACAGATTGTGGAGGAAGTCAATTCAATTTTGCCCGATATGGTGGAAGGCAAGAGCTTAGGCAAAGTCAACCGCAGTTATTTTGATTCATTTGTGATACAGTAGGAGCTATGGGCGAAATTTATTCACAAGCGGCTATTGATGAGATGCTGAAGGGGCTTTCGACTGTTGGGGCTCCTGCCGTTGCTGCTCCCGCTCCCGCACCTATTCCTTTTGCTCCTGCAAAAGTGGACAATAGAAAGGTAAATCTATACGATTTTACCCGTCCGGATCGCATTTCAAAAGACCAGATAAGCACTTTGAGAAATTTGCACGAAAGCTATGCCCGCTTGCTTTCAACCACGCTTATGGGCTTGCTGAGAACAAGCGTTGAGATAAACCTGCAAAACGTTGAGCAATTGACTTACGGCGAAGTTATCAAAAGCATTTCAACTCCGAGTTGCATATATGTATTTCAAATGGAGCCACTTGAATCAAGCGCAATTTTTGACGTTAGCCCATCGCTCATATTCATTATGCTGGACCGCTTGTTTGGCGGGCAAGGCCGCACTGTGGACTCCACCAACAGAGAATTGACGGATATTGAGAAAACTGTTATATACAAGATAATAGAGCGCTCTCTTGCCGATTTAAAAGTAGTTTGGGAAAACATCGGCATTTTTTCTCCGAAAATTGAGAATTACGAAATAAATCCTCAGTTCGTGCAGATAGCGCCGCCCGGCGATACCGTTGTTTTAATTACTCTCGAAGTTCGTACTCGTACGGGTTCGGGCTTGATGAGCCTGTGCTTCCCGTTTATTTTGCTGGAATCCATTATAGACAAGCTATCTGGCGAATCCTGGATTTCCGCTCAGAAAACCACTACCCAAGAAACTCGCAGAATGGTGGAAAAGGAGCTTTCCAGCACAAACGCAATGCTTCGCGCAGAAATTGGTTCAACGCAGCTTTCCGTCAGAGATTTTTTGCAGCTCAGCGTTGGCGATGTTATGGTTTTGGACAAACTTGCGCAATCAGATTTGGTTATGTTTATAGAAGACCGTCCGAAGTTTTTGGGAAAACCTAGCGTTGTAGGCAGAAGCAAATCCTTCCAAATAACAGGCATTATAGATAGAGAGGTAGGCGATGAAGATTAACGGAGTTAAATATGGCAGATGATGGTGCTGGCATACTAAGCCAGGACGAAATAGATTTCCTCACCAAGAGTTTGCTCGGTGGCGGAGGCGGTGGCGCTGCCGCCGCTCCAGGAGCTGCGGCTCCGGCTGCGGCTCCCGCACCCGTTGAAAATACGGCAGAAGCGGCGCGTTCGTTTTTCAAAATACTTTGCGAGCAAGCCTCCAGCGTTGTTACAACAGTGCTTTCCCGCGCAGTTGATTTCCAGCTTCAATGGCTTGTTGCCAGCGAAAGTTCCGTTATACCGGACGATTTGGCAAACCACAGCCTACGCATGGAAGTGAATGTCAAAAAAGACGTCACCGGCAATATGTTTTTTGCCATGAGCAAGCAAGAGGTGGCAACCCTCTCAGACCTTATGCTGATGGGTTCCGGCCACACCGATTACAATGATGACCACAAAGATGCCATTTGCGAAATAGTGAATCAGATTACTGGTTCTTGCATAACCGTAATGGATTCGCAAATACATTTATCATTGAATTTCGAGCAAGCCTCAGTCAGCGACTTCGGCGGAAAAATCGATTTAAAAGGCGGCGCAGTTGCAACAGTTTTGGTTAAAATCGAAGAATTTCCCGACCAAAAAATTTTAATAGCCATAGACGAAAGCATGCTATCCGGAATAAAGGCAAAGAGTTCTTCAAAAGGTGCATCTGTTGGCACAGACGTCAGCCTTGCAAGCCTTGGCCTTTCGCAGTCCGGATCTTCGGGTGGAGGCTTGTCTGCAGGCGGTGGCGTTCCCACAGGCAGCGGCGCTCCGGTTGGTGCTCCTCCCGCATTCTCTCCAATGCATTCAGGCGGAGTGTTTGGCTCCACAGGAAACAAAGCGCTTGATTTGTTGATGGATATTGAACTGCCTATAGTCATAGAGCTTGGCAGATCGCAGATGAGCTTAAAGAGGATTTTGGAACTAGGCCCTGGCGCTATAGTAGAAATGGACAGGCTTGCAGGCGAGCCTGTTGATATTTTAATCAACGGAAAAGTAGTAGCACGCGGCGAAGTAGTGGTTGTAGATGAAAACTTCGGAGTAAGAATTTTATCCCTAGTCTCACCAGAAGAAAGGTTGAAACTGCTAAGATGATTAGAATTGCATTTTTTATTCTATTCCTTAATTTCGCATTTGCGCAAGATTCTATTCCAGACACTCTTTCTGCGGCTGCAAAAAACGATTCTGCTATAGCAGCATTGAAGTTCGAAGCGATGAAGCAAGCCTTAGGTGGAGAGTACCGGCCAGCAGCTCCAATAACAGACAACTATCAACCGCCAGACATAGGAAACGTTGCAATTCGCATGGCTGCGGGACTCGGCGTTATAATGGTGCTTTTATACGTGCTTTACATTTTGGCGAGAAAAGTACGCAAAGTGGAAAGCCCTAGCGCAAACGACAATCAGTCTATAATCCAGCTTTTGGATTCAAAATTCCTGGGTGCGGGCAGAACCATATTTTTAATCAAAGCCGGAGCGGAAAGAGTTTTGGTTGTTGGAGCCACTACTGACAACATGCGTACTCTTTCGGAAATTCAAGGAGACGAAGCGAAATTTATTTTGGAGACCTACGGGTCCAAGCCTGTTACTGCAGCTCAATTTTCTGCAACGGTGGACCATTTGCTTCGCAGATTTAAAAAAGAGGACGGGCGATGAGATTTCTTTCATTGCTCCCATTGTTTTTATTCGCTGTCCCAGCGCTTGCTCAAACAACAGGTCCAGACATTCCTTTGCCGCGCGTTGTATTCGGCGTGGACAAGGCTCAGAGCGTAGAAGATGTTTCCGTAACTCTTGAGCTTGTTGCTCTGCTCACAATCCTTTCTCTTGCGCCATCCATAATAATAATGATGACTTGTTTCACTCGCATTGTGATTGTGCTGAACTTTGTAAAGCAAGCTCTCGGAACCATGAATTCACCGCCAAACCAAATGGTGATGGGTTTAAGTTTATTTTTAACTTTTTTCGTTATGGCCCCAACCTTCAACAGAGTGAACGAAGAAGCGATACAACCGTATTTAGCTCACGAGATAGACTACAAAGTGGGTTTGGACAAAGCTATTAAACCGATTCGAGAATTTATGCTCCGGCAAAC
>WQSA01000197.1 GCA_009788135.1 Candidatus Fibrimonadales bacterium | reverse complement strand
CCATAAATCCTGTGAAATATATGTTATCCGGCATTTAGCACCTCAAAGACGAGTTCTGGGTTTGGGTTTGAATTGGGGAACCATAGCTTGAAGCTTTCCAGGCCTTGATATATAAGCATTCCTATTCCGCTTATAGTTTTGCACCCAGCTTCTTCCGCTTCTTTCAAAAGCTTGGTTTTGAGCGGGTTGTAAACAATGTCAAAAACAGCCATATCGCTTTTCAAAACGGATTTATCAACAGGGCTTTGGTCAATGTTCGGGTGCATTCCCAGCGGAGTTGCGTTTACGAGCAAGTCTATATTTTCTTTTGCATCATTGAAATCGTGCAGGCTTAAGTTTTTGAGTTCCAAGTTCCAGAGTTCCGGTTCTATGGTATAGATTTTCAGGCTTGCAGCCCCAGCTTCTTCCAAAAAAGCATACGCCAGAGCTTTTGCAGCGCCTCCGCTGCCGAGCATGGCTATATTTTTGCCTTTTATGCTTATACCAGCGGCTTCCAGGTTTCTCAGCGCTCCCAAGCCATCGGTGCTTGTTCCGCAGAGCTTATCGAGCTCCCAGTAGAGGGTGTTTACGCTGCCTGTGGCTTTGGATACGGGCGAAACATGGTCTAATAGAGGGATTACCTGTTCTTTGAATGGTATTGTAACGTTTGCACCGGCAAAGCCCATTGCTCTAAAACCTGCGATTGCATCTTTTAAACCCTGTTTTTCCGCTGGAAAAGGCAAATAAACCGCATTTATGCCGCAATCTTTTAGCAATGCATTGTGAATTGCAGGCGATTTTGTGTGCTCCACAGGGTTCCCAAACACCCCTAAAATCTTCGTTTTCCCGTCAATCATGGCAAGAATTTAGAAATTTATCCCCTTTTTTAAGCATTTTATAACTTTTTTTTAACAAAAACTTGACAATTTTGAAATTTTTTTCTAATTTTATCCCATAAAACTTAAATAAGGAGTGTTTTATGAAAAAAGTCTTAGCTGCCGCTCTTCTCTGCACAGTATCTACGTTCGCCGCTTGGGATAAATATCCAGTAAAACCCGCCGGTAAAGGCGAGGCTACAGTTGGCGTAACTTACGAGATGCCCGCAGAAAAAGTAAGCGAACTAAACATCAATCTTGGCGCACGTTTCAGCATTATTGAAGGCTTGGAAGCTGCTCTTATGTTTGAACCAATGTTCACTGTCATGAATGACCATGACGGAAACGATGGCCCAACTGGCTTGAGACAGCCCGTTATTGGTGTCCGTTACTGGTTGCCTATGGGTGTTGGCGTTTTTGTTGACGTAGGTATTCCCTTTTCCGGCGAAGATTATAAAGGTGGCTACTACACCTTCTTCCAGCCTGGCGTGCAATACTCAACCAACCTCTCCGAACAGTTTAAAATCGGAGCTGAAGTCGGTGCAAAAATCAGCTTGGAAAACGGCGATAGCAAAGTAACTCCTCCTATGGAGTTGGGCTTTGGTTTAGGCGCAGAATTTTCTCTTGGCGCAGTAACACCATTTGTCGATCTTGACTTCAAGATGGGCTTAACCAAATCCAAATTTGACGGAGAAGACGCTGCTGATGCTCCAGGCATTGGCATTTTCCCAGAAGTTGGCGTAATATTTGAAATCAGCGAGATGCTCTCTGTTGATGTTGGCGTAGGCTTTGGCATTGGCGAAGACTGGGTTGGCAAAGACAACACCCCGATTTCTATCAGCGCAAATCTTTCTGTAAACTTCTAATTTTTAGAACTTTAAAAAACGTTCCCTCGCAAGAGGGGCGTTTTTTTTTAATTTTTCCAAAAGAGCGAATAATTTAGAAAATTGCTATATTACCCACAATGCCCAGTTACATAGCCATTCTGTTTGCATTGCCGTTGCTGTTAAGTTGCTCTGAAAGCGCAGAAGCCAAACTGCTTGCCCAAAAAAAGGCGGAGGAAATTGAGTTGGAGAATGCAAGAAAGGCAGAAGAAGTTGAGCAAGAAAAAGCGAGAAAAGCACAGACCGAATTTGAGACTAAATTGAAAGCCGAGTATGAAAAAAAATTTGGAGTTCCCATAAGCGATTTTGAGCTTTCAATAACGAATATAAAATATCTAACGAGAGTGGCATATCCCTACTCACCAATATTAATATCAGCGACAAGAACGGCAACAGGCGCAATTGTAAAATATGGAAAAAACGAGCTGGAAATAGAACTTGATATTGGAGAATGGCTTGATTTTATAAACGCCTTGCACAAATGCAAAATCAAAGAAAAGAAAAATATTGGTTCTTATAGCGAGCTTAGTCGCGAAGATCGAGAGTTAAAAATACAATTTTTATCTTCAGAGGAACTTGTATTTGCTTTTCAGATATATTGGAAAGATTGGTCCGATGTTATAAAAACAATGGATGCTATGGTAGCAAAAATAATAAAAGATGGAAAACCCAAGCTAGAAGCCAAGCTAAAATCAGAATACGAAAAAAGATTTGGAGCCCCCATAAGCGATTTTGAGCTTTCAATAAGTCATATATTTTTTTATTCTCCTAGAAAATCGCTTCCGATACTTAGAATGAATGCGACAAGGACGGTAAATGGGGCTCTCATAACATACTATGTAGATTATGAGCGAAGAAACACAACAGGTTTCTACGATGAGTCTCGTTTTGGCTTTAATGTAGATTTGGAACTTGACATTGGCAAATGGCTGGATTTTGTGAACGCTTTAAATAAATGCAATGTCGGAAAATGGGAAAAAGATAAAAATGAAAAAGGTTTTAACTGGTGGCGTCTTCGCATAAGTTCTCTAGACAAAGAGATATTTACTTTTGAAGAGGTTCCCGTAAATTGGGACGAATTTATAAAAATAATAGAGAGTTTTGGTGTAAAAGCGAGAGAGAAAGCTGTAGAAAAGGCTGACTCAATACGCAAAGCAAAGCTTTAACCGCAGGAACAAGAAAATTGCTATATTGACGCTTATAAAAGTTTTATTGGTTTTGTTAATTATTATTTTGCTATGCAGCTTCGCTGAATCCACTGCTGTTGCAAAAGCACCTTATGAAGCTACGTGGATGATGTTAAGAAAAGTTGGGGATAGCTATGTGGTGGATAATTATCCAAGCTTGTGGGATGATGGCAAAACAAAAAGCCCTGAAATAATAAAGATATTAGGAAATAAACTAACTTGGGTTACATATAGCGATGATATTATGACCTTTCATTTTGATAAAATAGAGGAAAGAGATAATGATGTCTATTTTTTTAAAATAGGAAATCGTTTTTTGTTTCAGTGGGCAGATAAAAAGAAGCATATTGCAAAATGGACTATATATCTTGGAGATGACAGAATTATGAGTTCTTATCTATATATTGACAGTTTGTATAATACTTTTCCTATTGTAGATTATGAGTGGGGGCCACCTGGAGAAATTGATGAAGCTTGGGACTGAGTATGTATTCCAGCTTTGCAAGCCCAGCGAGCTGCTCCGGCGTGGTTATGGTGAACTCGCTTTTCGAGTCTTTGTACCATTTGGTGTCTGCCTTGCCGTTCCATACCGAAGCGTAGGTTGCAACGGTGAGGAGGAGGATTAGGAGCGGGGGTGGCATTGGGTGAAATTTAGAAAATTGCTATATTAATCATCAATGCTACACTGCGTAAACAAATGGGTTCTTCTTCTATTCCTCAGCATCTCATGCTGCTTTTGCGTATTCACGTGCAAACCCAAGGAACCTGAAAGAAAAAAGATAGGCAGCATAGACAAGCCTCTGAACCTGTCTCTGCTCTTTCGCGATGAAACTGCGATATATACTTCTTATGACAC
>WQSA01000196.1 GCA_009788135.1 Candidatus Fibrimonadales bacterium | reverse complement strand
TCATTTTCCTTGCGGAGATTTGATGAGGACAAAAAACAAGCGAGGAAATGGAAACAAATGCTTATGATGAACAAAATTTCAAAAATCCTCTTAATCCTCCTCATCGGTGGTATCGGGGTCCAGACACACGCTCAGAAAATCCTCGCCGTATTGGAAATCGTTCCAAACAACGAAACCATAGAGCTCCAGATATCCGAATACCGCCACCTAACGGACGAACTACGAACAAGAGCCCGTGAAGCCTTACCCAGAACAGGATACTCAATCCTAACACGAGACAACATAGTCTCTCTGCTGCCACAAGACGAAGAAGCAAGAGAATGCCTGGCCGAAAGCTGCGCAGTGGAAATAGGCAGAGCGATAGGAGCGGAATACATAACGCAAGGATTCATCGGAAAATTCGGGGAAATGATGACGCTAACAGTAGAGCTATACGAATCGATGAGCGGAAATTTGCTAGGAAGCTTTGTGACCGAGAGCAAGGACATTATGGGGTTATTGGCAACGATAAGGGAAAAGGCTCCGGGATTGTTTTCGCACTTGAAAACAGGTGGAGTGGAAATTAGTGGAGAGTTGAAAGTGGAGAGTGGAGAGTTAAAAAGTCAGGAAGCTCAGGAAAATAACTCTCAACTTTCCACTCTCAACTCTCAACCAGAAAAGAAGTCCAAGACCCCATTCTACATCGCTCTGAGCCTCGACCTCCTCGGAGCCGCCGCTCTGGGATTTGGAATCTACCAGCACATAAACTCGAACTCGCTCCACGATGATTACAAAAAAATGCAGCAAGGCCAGCCTCAGAAAGAATACGACAGCGCTCTGAAAAAAGCCAATGACGCTCAGCAAATGCGCAACATTGGGCTAAGCATAGGCGGAACTTTGGTTGCAGCGGGGATTGCGGTGCATATTTTGTTTTAACCCTAAGGATTTCTCGTTCTTCCCAGAGCCATATTTACATAAGGGCATATATTGCCGGTATCTGAGAAGCGATTTGCATGCAGCCTTATTATGTAAACTTTTTCCAGAGTGCTTGTTTCCTGAAGAAGAACCTCGAAATTGTCTCTAGAAGCCCATACAAAACCTTCCCACTCATAATAGTGGCCGCTGTTTGGGCACTTGGTCGCTTCCACGTGCACGCCTTCGCCCAGAACGCTGGCTTCTTTCCTCAAAAAATGCCTGAACAAGTCTTGAATGCGCGAATCTGAGCTTGCAGAATCGCTGATAACGCTGCGTACTGCGTAAAATGTTCTTTTTGAGTCGAAGAAAATAGTATTTTCATAAACTAAAGAGTTTATTTTATACCTCTCCGCAAAAGTATTTTCGTTTTGCTTTGTAAATCTGGATATAGAATATTTTGAAAAAAAATCTTTGAGCGTAGATCCGTAATGTACAAAATATCTGCCGAGATCATCATATTCAACTCTTTCTTGGCTGCGCAGAGCTGCAAATGTTTTGGCAAGAGAATCTGCAAGGTTTTTATTGTTTTGCGGAGGAGGCGGCACAAATGTTTGCTGCTCTTCCACAGCCTCGTCGATAAGCATTCTAATGCCAGGATACTCGAAATCTTGAGCGTAAATTTCCGAGAATTGCTGGCGAGCTTCTTTCATAAGCCGGGCTTTTAGATAAATTCTTCCCAAAGCTTCGCGAAGCGGCAGATTTTCTGGGTATTCATCAATTAATGGCAAAAGAATTTTAGCGCTTTCTTTTGCCTGATCTCTTAAAGCAGACAGTCCTCCGACCGAAGTTTTCTCGCCCAAAGTAGCCATGGCATTCAGAGCGCTCGGATCGCCTGGCTTCAAAGCTAAAATTCGCTTGTAATCATTTTGAGCTTTGTCAAATTCTCTGGCATATTCGCTCAAATAGCCGCGCAAAAGCAGAAATCCGGTTTGCGATGGAAATCTTGGCAATGCGTAGTTCACAAGCTCGGAACATTCTTCCAAATTGCCCATTTTATACAAAGCGAAGGCCAGTCTAACATAAGCTCTGGCATCTGCGCCCGCTGATATTGAAATTGCGGCTTTTGCTTCTTCGGCGGATTTTGCGAATTGACCCGCTTTAAACAGCAAATCTGCATATCTGAGCCTGGCTTCGGAAAAAGCGGGAGACTTTGCGGCGAGCTCGGCTGCCATGTCCAGAGTGTTGCCCCCTTCATGTTCTCTGGTAAATGTCAAAAGCAATTGAACCCAAACAGAGCCTGGCATTTGCTGGGCAAGATTTTCAATAAGGTTTTTTGTTTGAGCTATTTTTTCTGCAGAAACTGTATCTTCTGCTATAATGGAATAAGCTTTGCCAAAGAGCGCAGGGGGCAAGTTCGGATATTTCAATAAAATTGTTTCGTAATTGTCGTGCGCGGCTTGGAGAGCGCCTGCCATTCGCAAATCGTTTGCTCGCCGAATGTCTGCCTCGGCGGGCGCTGGCATGGATGGGAATTTCGCTTTTTCGCCAACAGGTATTTTTGTTTTCGCTTGCAATCCAAATGGCACTGCAGATACGGTTATTGGTTTATTTGAATAAAAAAAGTATGCAGCCGCAGCAACTATTAAAAGCAAAATTGCAGCTATTATAGTTTTTTTTTTCACGAGAAAAAATCCTTCAAGCTTTCATGCACTTCTTTGTTTCTCTGCATTCGGCGGAGAGCCTTGTTCTTTATTTGCCTGACTTTTTCGCGGGAGAGCTGCATATCTTCGCCTATGTCTCGCAATGTACTGTCTTCTGCGGAGTCTATGCCGTAAAACATGCGGAGAATGTCGCTTTCTCTCTTTGGCAGTTTGGAAAGCACTTCGCTTACCATATCTTGCAATTCTGATTCCCTTACGTAGTCGTCTTGATTTTCCGAAGTTCCTTCCAAAACGTCCAGAAGCGTTCCTACGCTATCGGAGTTTGTGTCGTCGCTGGCTGGAGAATCCAGTGAAATTTCCATCATCTTTTCCATTATGTCTATAATGTCTTTTTCGTTGTCTCTGAATTCAGGCATGCAGAATGTTTTTTCGTAATCGCCAAGATTGCTGGAGAGTGCTTTTTTAAAGCGACTTACCAAGGTCAGCTTGTTCGGCGGAATTCTCATCGCTCCAATCCGCTCGAAAATCGCTTTCTGTATAGCTTGTCTTATCCACCAAACAGCATAGCTTATAAAGCGGACATCCTTTGCGCAGTCAAAGCGGAGCGCCGCCTTGAAAAGTCCGAGATTGCCTTCGTTGATTAAATCCAATAAGCTAAGACCGCGCCCCTGATATTTGCGTGCAACGCTAACTACAAAGCGCAAGTTGCCGCATATTAGCTTTCGGAGAGCGGCGTTGTGTATGTTTCTTTTATTTTCATCTCGTAAAATCTGTATAAGAGCCTGCTCCTCTTCTGTGGAGAGGGTTTGATAATGATTCAAATCCTTGAAATAGAGGGCTTCTACAGGCGTTGTTGACACTAGCGGACCCCACTGAATTTGGCAAGCACATTGCCTGCGCTGTGTTCCAGTACCACAAATATTTCAAAGAGCCTTGCCTCGTGCCATTTTGTTGCGTATTCCGCTTGCCATTGTTCGGATATGTATTTGGGATTCTGGCTTTTTTTTAAAGCTTCGCCTTTGTACCAGATTTCCTTGTTGATTTCCTTTATCATGTCTGCAAGTTCTGCAGCAGGCTGTATTGAGCCTCGGGCAAGTATTTCGTCTTTGACGGCATTCAGAATATCATCGTCTTTAGCTTCGCCATTTTCGGTTGCCATGTCGATAATTTCTTCCAAATGTCTTTCAACAAAGTCAAGGAGGTAGGCCTCAGTTTGCTTTAAAGCCCCCTCGTTGTACTTCTTTTCCGCTTCTTCAAGCGGATAGTATATATGAACAGGGTAAAAGTCTAACAT
>WQSA01000195.1 GCA_009788135.1 Candidatus Fibrimonadales bacterium | reverse complement strand
TTATTCTCATATTTGCCGTTTTTGGAAGGAAGCCCTGCGTTGAAGTCTCCATACCAGGAGAATCTGCGATTTAAACTATAGTTCCAGCTTGTAAGCTGAGGAAAGCGGACCTTTTGCCTATCCTCCTCAAAAAGATGATAAACATTATGCGTGGTATATACCGTGAAAATATAGCTCTCCAAAAATTGAATTCCGAAAGTGGAGTTTATGGGAGACCACTGAAAAGAATCCGCTGCAAAGTTATAAGATGTGGAATGCGAAGTTGTTAATAATCTGAGGTTTTTGCTATAATCGTCCGGATCTGCGTTTTCATCCGCTTCCTCCAGGTCTGCCAGCAAATATTTTATGTCAAAATCATTGCCCAAACGGAAGCTCACAGTTTTCTGCTCTATTTGATAAGCTCTTTGCCCCAATATCGGATGCGGCGAGAATCTATAATTGGTATCCAATTCTGGCGCATAAGTATATCCTACAGTCGGNGAAAGNGTATGNCGAACTCCGGTAAACCTGCCCCACTCNGGAAGCCATATTCCGTATAATTTTGTTGCGACATCCAGCTTGAAATTATATCCTAAAAAATGCTGACCCCACTCATCCTTGGAAGGATCAAAAGCGTAGCGGCTTTTATCGTAAGTGGTATCAACATATTCCCTTGCCGTCCAGTCTCCTGATAAATTCACCGATGGAGTTACATTCAAAACATCAAAAAGGGTTCCCGTGTAGTTAAACGAAAGATTATGCGAAAGACCTGTGTGATAAGCTGTTGTGTCCACGGCATACACCGTATCGGGAGCCCTTTGTACATAATGGTTGAAACGATTATTATATGAGTAATTTATTTTTTCCCAAAACGGCGGTTCTATTCTTTCCCCGGACATATCAGATTCAAACATAGGACCGGAAGCTCTGAACTGAACATCCGGAACCTGCCGCCGCAAAAGACCGGTGCTTAAATTGTATTCCTGCCTTGTTTTNATCGTGATGTTTTTATTATCGCCAATCTTCTGNTAATATGTCATCTCCGCATTTGCCTGCTGATCCAAAACGGTTTTTTCATCTATGCCGTTTGATTGTCTCAAGTCTCGCCTTGAAACAAATGAACCTTCGCCGTTAAGAGTTTTGCTGCGATCCGGCGTTATGTTTTGCGAATGTCTAAAGCGTATATCATAATCTTCCCAAAGCGTTCCATCGTTCCAATAGCCTGTTGCATTTATATAGCCGTCCAGCACATATCTTTTATTATAGCGAAATTCCTCATTCAAACTGCTTTTGCTAAAATCCGCAGCGCTGCCTTCCAAAACATTTGCGTAAAGCATAGCATCCCAGTAATCATTAGGAGCGTAATAAAAACCGAGATTGTTCATAAAAAAGCCCTGAGACTGATCTCCTCCGAACTTCGGAGTCAAAAGACCAGAGCGTCTTCCGCTTTTCATTGGAGAAACCATAAGCGGCAAAACCGCAACCGGAACCTCGCCCATATTCAAAACCACGGGCCGAGCAGTTACGCTTTCTTTGGGCTTGAGCACCATTCGTCTGCCGTAAAATGAATAATGCTGATGCTCAGGATTTGAGCAGGTTGAAAAATCTCCTCTCTCAATAAGAAATCTCTGTTCTTTCAAAGTATCTGCGCTTTGGATTGTCACCGCTCTTATAACAGTCCCGTTGAACTGCTGATTATCCATGTAGCTTGTGCCATAAACTATTTCTCCTATTTTAGTGGACATATTGTATTTCATTTTATAAGAAGCGAGCGTTGGCTGCGAAGTTTCCCTGAAAATTGGATTTCCTATAACCTCCACTACTTTTTCGCTTTGGCTATATACAACTGTATCTCCGCTGAGCAGTGCGGTGCGATATTTAAGCTGAGCCTTGTTGTTAAGGTTGAAAGTTTTGGACAACACATCGTATTCCAAATCAACTGCACGGTATTCCAGCGTATCGCTTGAACCATCTTCTATCATCCAACCGCCGCTCGAAGTTTGCACAGTATCTTCCGGCAGTTCTCTTTCTTCCAGTTCAAATTGAAAAAAATCCTGCGAATACGTGAGCGTACAAAAAAACAGGATTAGAATAAAAGGCATACTTTAATCCTGCAAACACCGCACGGAGAAGAAGTAAGTCTTATCGCCGTAGCTCCAGCGAATGTCATCAACATCGTTTAATACGCTACGGCCAAAAGCGTAGGTATTGCTGCCTTCGCCGGCACTCCACCATAAGCCAGCAGAGCCAGTGCCATAAAAGCTATTGCCATAACCATAGCCGCCCAGCGTGGCCGAAAAGCCATCGGCCTCCTTCAAATACTTGCCAGCCGTATTGCTGCTATAAGGGCTTATGGTATCGGAGACGTTTACAGTGCCGTTTATTTCGTCAACATAATAGAGCAAAGCGTCCCAGTCCGCATCGCTTGGAATATGCCAGCCTTCCGGGCAAATGCCACGGTGGTATGGATACTGTATTTGGCTTGCGCAGGAATTGGAATTGCAGCTAGACGGAAGCGCCATTGCCGCAGCCCAATTATACAAGCGTCCGTAAGCATCGCAAGTTGAATCGTTGCCGCATTTGCTGCCGCCAACAGCATAATTCAAATTTTCAGACATCCAGATTTGGGTACCTATGGCAACAGTATTGTAAGTCTGCCCGCTGCAAGTAACAGTTCCTTCTCCAATTGCCGTATTTTCGCAAGGGTTGATATTGCCGCTGCCAGCTTCATTGTCATTTGAAGAGCAGGCGATAAGAATAAGAAGTATAGCGCAGATACGAATCATTAGGGGCAATGTAGAAAATCCAGCCGATGCCGAATGACATTTTTTGTATATTAATAAAAAAGGATTTCCGGGAATATATGCCCACACCGACTGCAAAATTTCTCGCAAGCCTGCTTCGCAATTACATACTGCGAACAGGCAAAGACTGGAATTCAGCGGCAAAAACTTATGACCAAAAAGTAGCATTGCGAGAAGATTTTAAACCAGAATTTCTGGTAGGCAATTCAACGCAGCACAAAAGAATTTTGAGCTTATACCTGCACTGGCGGCACTCCGCAGGGCTTGCCCCGGAAAGAGATATGCTTGCAGGGCAAGAAGACGGCGATCGAGATGCGCCCCTCTGCGAACCGCTCCCCCATGCTGTTTTAATACACAATTTGCGCTCCGCATACAATACCGGCTCAATCTTCAGAACCGCAGACTGCTTTGGCTTTTCTGAGGTAAATCTCTCTGGGTACACGCCAAGCCTGGAACATCCTGCCCTCAAAGGTACCGCAAGAGGCTGCGAAACCTGGCTCAAAAGCCGTAGATGGGAATGCCCCTTAGACTGCATAAATTTCTACAAAGAGCAGAATTACGCCGTAATAGCCCTGGAAACAGGCGGAACAGACATAAAAGCCTTTGAATGGCCAGAAAAATTCCTAATTCTGGTTGGAAACGAAGAATTGGGCATAGCAAAGGAGCTGCTGGACCAGTGCGATAGCAAAATCTCAATACCCATGCAGGGCAGAAAAGCCAGCCTGAACGTGTCTTGCTCGTTTGCGGTGGCCGCAGCCTTAAAGTCCAAATGAAAAATTTCTATATTTTAGCCCTCTTTTGTGAGGTTATGTTTTGAACAATGCAACAGTTAAACGCGCTGCCGACAATGCAAGAATCTTGTCTGCGGCAATGGTACAAAAAGCCAAGTCCGGGCACCCAGGCGGTGCAATGGACTCTACGGAGTTTTTTACCATTTTATTTGGAGAATTCTTAAGATCCAACCCTAAAGACCCCTATTGGCGAGCACGAGACAGATTTTTTATGGACCCCGGACATATGTCCGCAGCGTTCTATTCGGCGCTTTGTTTCACAAAAAGGCTAACTACGGAAGATTTAAGCAATTTTAGACA
>WQSA01000194.1 GCA_009788135.1 Candidatus Fibrimonadales bacterium | reverse complement strand
TGCGATTTGGTCGGCGCTTGCATGCATAATATAGACCTCCTATTTCTTGTCTATACCTTAGACGCTTTTTAAAAGATTTTTCCGGAGAAAAATGCATAAAAAGGGGAAATGTTAACAAGTGTTTACATTTTCTGCATTTTTTTCCGGATTTTCGCTGCAAAATGCGTCTAAGTAATAGGACAAAGATAGGAGGTTCCTCTATGGACTGTATATTTGAATGGGATGAGCAAAAAAACTTGGCGAATATGAAAAAACATGGAATTAGCTTTCAAGAAGCAAAAACTTGCTTTGAAGATGATTTTGCCGAAATATTCTCAGATATTGAACATTCTGAAAATGAAGATAGATATATAATTCTAGGACTTTCAGAAACTATNAGAACTTTGGTTGTNATATATACTGAAAAAGATATTAACGATGATGAACAAATAGTGAACCGAATAATAAGCGCAAGAAAAGCGNCAAAAAAAGAATTTCTATATTATTGGAAGCAACGTTGGCAAAAGGAGCAAAAATGAGAAAAGAATATGATTTTGCAAAAATGCAAGGAAAACCAAATCCTTACGCCAAGCTATTGAAAAACGATGCAATCTCTAAAAAAATACCTGAAATGTCTAGAATCTCTAGAGAAAAAATGTCCTTTGCTGTGGTATAAGGTCGGTTAGCATTTTCTACATTACTCGCANTCATGCAATTCTTGCTCCTTTTGCCGTTGATATTTGCAGCCTGCGCGCCCTTGCGGCCGCTTGGGCCTGTTTCCGAAACTCAACCCGTGCCAACTCCTGTTGCAACTGAACCTGTACAAGAACCCGTACCTGAGCCGCAAGCTCGGGATCTTGACCCGGGGCAGATTATAAACGTAGGGGTTGGATTTGAAAAAGACTCTGCTGCAATAGAATGCCCTGAGCAAAAATGGCAGTTCAAAGCTCGTGAAAATTTGGGCAGAATAGAAGTCGAAACCAAAGGAGAATGCAAATACGGCGAAAAAACTTACAGAGGCGGCTGGGCCGTGCTATCCACCGATAGCGGGCTCGCAATAATAAACGCCGTGCCAATAGAAGATTACCTGAAAGGCCTCGTTCCGCATGAAATTGGCAAACTGAAACCGGAAGAAATAGAAGCGCTTAAAGCTCAGGCCGTTGCCGCTAGAACTTATGCCTATCGTCACATCGGCTCCAGAAAATCGCAAGGCTTTGATATTTACGCAGATGTCCGAGACCAGGTTTACAACGGAAAAGAAGGCGAAGACTCGCTTGCAAACATCGCTATAATGGCCACTGCCGGCTTGGTGCTCAAATACGAAGGCAATACAATAGAAGCTTACTACCACTCCACTTGCGGAGGCAAAACAGAATCTGCGGAGATTTGGGGGCAAGAGGGCAAACCTTATCTGCAGCCCGTTTCGGATTCTGCGGAAGGCAGAGTTTTTTGCGAACTTTCAAGATATATGAAGTGGGAAGAAAAGTATAGCAGGGCAGAACTCGTTGAGATGTTTCAAAAAAATGCCGCAGATGCCAGAGCGGATAAAATTTTCCCCTTCAGCAAGATTCAGCAGATTTCAATCACCGAAAGATTCCCGGGCGGCCGGGTGAAAAAACTTGCTGTTTCCACTGACAAAGGTTCTTTTGAAGTTTTCGGAGACAGAACCAGAAGGCTCTTTACCAGAGAAGGAAAATTTTTGCCAGGCTTGTTTTTTGACATTTCCCAGAGCGGCGATACCTTTACCATAACGGGTTCCGGCTACGGGCACGGCATTGGAATGTGCCAGATGGGAACAAGGGCCAGAGCAAGAGAAGGCCAGACTTTCGAGGAAATTCTAAAGGTTTATTATACTGGCGTAAGCATTGAAAAATAGACTTTCTTTGCAAACTCCGCCAAGCTCGGATCTCTCGCTCCCATAAGCAAAACAACGTCGCCAGGCTTTGCTGTTTTAGCGACCTCGCTCAAACACTCGTCTCTGTTAGAAATGAAGTTCGCATTTGGTATGGCTTCGGATAAAATATTTGAATCAAAGCTGCGGTCTGCAGTGCCTCCGGCATAATATATCGAGCTAAACCATATTTCGTCGCATGGGCGCAGAGCTTTGGAAATTTCCGCTATAAAATCATCTTTTAAGAATTTGGTTGGCCCATAGCCGTGCGGCTGAAACCATGCCAGCACTCTCCCTTTTGCAAAGCCTTGGCAGGAGCGAATGCTCGCAGCTATTTTCGCAGGATTGTGAGCGTAGTCGTCAACCATGATTATATCGTTTTTGCATTTGTAAATCTGGCTTCTGCGGTGAATGCCTTTCCATGTTTTCAAAGCGGCTGCGCATTCTTCCACGAACAAGCCTGTGGACACGCAAGCTGCCACGGCGGCAAGCGCGTTTTCTGCATTGTGCTTGCCGGGCAATGGCAAATGAAAATCCACGCCGTTTATTTTGAACTGCGATTCTGTTCCATTTGCAACGTAGTCCGAGCCTCTGAAATCGCAACTGTCGCTCCACCCAAACGAAATCCCGGCCATTTTTACAACATCGTTTACAATCAGCGTTTCTTGTACGTTTCCAGCAAATTCTTCAAATAATTTTCGCAATTCATCTAATTCCTTGTGGTCTTTGTCTATGTTGAGAATTATGCCGATTTTTGGCTTGTACCGGACCAGAGTTCCATCGCTCTCATCGGCTTCCGAAACGAGCCAGCCGCTTCCGGCCACCGCATTGCCTATTTTTCCCTGCAATTCCAAAGCGCTAAGGCCGGCTCCGCTCAACAGGCTCGGATCTTTTTTGCATTCGTTCAAAATATGCCAAATCAATCCGGTAACCGTGCTTTTTCCGCTTGTGCCGCTAACCGCTATGGTCGAGTTTTCCTGCGTTATTTTTGCGAGCAGTTCGCTGCGGTGCATAATTGGAACGCCAAGTTTCTGCGCCGCTTCCGTATCGGGGTTTCCGCTTTCAATCGCTGTGCTAACTACTACGGCGGTTAAATCTTTGCTTATTCCGCTTCCGTCTTGCAAAAAGCATTTCACTTTGGCTTCTTCAAGCTGCTTTTTCACAGCCGCGCCCTCTTCGCCGGCAAAACGGCGGTCAGAGCCGCTGCACTCAAAGCCTTTCCCGGCCAGGAACTGAGCCAAAGCGCTCATTCCAACGCCTGCTACGCCAACAAAAAAATACATGGGCGTAAATTAGAAAAATACGCTAACCCTGGCTGTCAATCCCAAGAGAAATACATCTTTCAATAACTCTTCCTTGCTGGATTTGACCTCGCTTGTGGGGGAAACATTGCCAAAAGGCATGGCCAATGGCTTGAAAACCCCATATTGAATGTGATTTTCGCCAAGCTTTATCTTTGTTTCCAAGCCCAAAAGACAAAAAACAAAACCGCTGCCTTTAAAGCGCACGGGGTTCAGCGTCTCAAAATGCTCATCGGTTCCGAACCATTTTCTGTACTTGTAGTTCATATCGCCTTTCATTTTTCCGTCTATCGCATATAAAACGCCGAGCTTTGCAAACCTGAAATCCAGCATTGAATAAACCGCTTTTACATTCAAGTCTCCGGTTAAATGGTAAAATTTGTATGGGAACAAAAAATAACGCTGATTCTCTTCCGTAAGCGATCCGCTTGCTTTCATGCTGGCAAAGGCAAAACCTGCGTACATAAAAGCATATCTGTAAAAAATCGTTCCAAAGTAAAAATCCGAATTGAACAATTCATAAGTTGCATTCTTTTTCTTTATTTCATTCACAATTTTTGCATTGCCAAAATAATAGCTTGCGCTCAACTGATGCTTGATGCTATAAGTCAACGAAATATCAATGCCATTTATATATGGCAAATCGGGTTTTCCGTAAAAATAATCAAAATCGCCATTTTCCCATTCCCCGGTTCCAATCAAAAATGAAGGGGT